>NZ_FRBE01000027.1 GCF_900142535.1 Fibrobacter sp. UWEL | reverse complement strand
GCGATTAAATTTTAGAAAATAGCCCATTTTTTGTTTAATTTAGGCGAAAGTCAACAAAAAAGGGTGGCGAAGCCACCCACACATGTTGATGAAGAACCAAAATTATAAAATATTCAATTTCACCAATCCTATCATAAAAAAGATGACTGCAAATACAAAAAAAGAAATTGTGTATATCAAGAACAGCATTGGTTTTTCGCGAAGATCTATGTTAAGATCATGAATGTATATCTTTTTTTCACAAACAGCAACAACAAATAAAATCAGGAAAAAAAGTGAAAAAACAAACCCCATAAGTTACAGTCCTTTTACTCGGCATAATCGTTGTAATTCTTTTGCATATCTATATTTTTTGTTTCAAAATCTTCATCTAAGAAAGGATTGACAACAGTTTCATTGACAATTTTTTCTACTGCGTAAATGCCAAGTGCTTTTCCAACCGAATTCACTCCAGGAATGAAAAAACCTACTGTAGAGGTCAACACCTGACCTGGAGAATCATTCATTATCCCCTGAGCCACCCCTTTTACAAGCAAAGCATCAGCACATAACGGAGCTAGTTCTGGCTGGATTACTGCCAATGTAACCAACGCTATATCCACACCTATATCCACACCTTCATCTTTTGCAAATTCAAGGGCCTTATTACCATATTCTTCGCTCTTATCAACAAGTTTTGACGCAGCTCCTCTAAAATTAGCTTCCTGTTCACGAACAAATATATTCCATCCCAAAGCTGTAGCATCCTGATTCCCATCGGGATCAGTACGCATAATAGGATTATTGCCAGCATATAGATACGGATTCTGGTACTGTCTTGCTGCATCAACTGAAATCCACAATCCGAGCATGGGGTCGAGATATCTTGCGCCGAAGTAGTTGAGCGCGGTTTCGTCATCCTTCTCCTGGCGCAAAGCGCTATGTCCAGCGGCTCGGCAATGAAAATACACAAGTGTATTTTCGCTGCACTCACCTTGAGGACATTTGCCCGTGAAGTTCTCGGTGACCTTGTCACCTTTCTGTTCCAAATCTACCTGCTCGCCAAAAGCGCGGTAGTCGTAGGCGGCCTTAAGCGTGCTTACAGCCCCATTGTCCATCACAGCGACCGTGCTGCCGAGGTGATTCTTGAGGTAGAACTCGTCAAGGGCTACATTCGTCGTGCCCTGCTTGCGCTGGCATGTTTCACAAGTCGTATTGTTCATTCGAGCCTCAACGGAAATTACGGAACCCAGTCCGGCACGCCTTCCGTTCTCAAAACACATTGACCACATTCAAAGCGCGCAACGCGAATAAATGTTTCCGTATTGTCAAATACTTCAACTACGTCGCAAAGCTGAATGGCTTTTTGAAGATTTTCAATAGACTCGATAAAGCGACGTTCGACATCGGCATCCGGGATACCGTGCCCACCTTTTAAAACACGGCCTCGTATTCTTTCCTTGGCAATTTCGACAGATTGGACCCCAACATAGTACATTTCTATCCTGTAGCCAAGTTGGCGCGCCTGCCGGATATTTTTCCACACAGATTGTCCACAAAGCGTCGTCTCTTGATTAAACGAAAGGCCAAGCGAAAAGTACTCCCTGATCTTGCAAATTGCAATCTTTCCAGCCTTGAATGCGTCGGCCTCATTTTTCCATGAGCCAAACTCGCGAACAATTTCGTCCATGTTGACGCGAGGCATCTCGCGGAACATCTCGTTCGTCTGATAGAGAGTTGACTTTCCGACGCCATTGCATCCAGCAAAAAGAATATATCGTTTCATCAGAACCGATTCTCTTCGACGACCTTTTTCTGCTTCTGTTTGAGAATCAAATCCGTTGCAAGGCGAAAGAAGTCAGCCTCGTCCTGACTTTGGGCAGAAGCGATAATATCATAGGACTCGTCAAAATTGATCTTTTGACATTGCGCAAATAGTTGGTGCAAAGCTTCCGCATTCGACATATCAAGCTCCTTTTCTACAGGGTAATATACATTACTGAATGATTCTCTGTCAACATTACCCCGAGGAAATCAAGGCTTTATATTCGGTTTTCGACATCCCATATAAATACAAAAGGGTCGCACCAGTGAAGGCGCGGCCCTTCATTTTTTTGACCGGCTATAAGAAATAACTATATTTGTGTACATGTTTCATCCGATTAGACATTTTATCACCATCAGCAAGCACCGTCACGAAGTGATTCGTCTATGCTTCCGCGCGGGTATCGGATTCCAGGGTCTTTTCCACGATTTGTCCAAGTACAGTCCCACGGAATTTATTCCTGGAGCCAAGTACTATACCGGAAAGGAATCTCCCAACAATGGCGAACGTAACGCCACAGGTTATAGCCTGGCATGGATGCACCATAAGGGTAGAAACAAGCATCACTTTGAATTCTGGTACGACTATGAAATGGCTACCAAGAAAATCGTGCCCATGCCTATGCCGGACCGCTACATCAAGGAAATGTTCTGCGACCGCGTTGCAGCATCCAAGACCTACGGCGGCAAGGATTACGACCGCACCAGCCCTCTGAAGTATTTAACCAAGAGTACGGCTCGCGAAAAGATGGAAGAAAACACCTACAAGAAACTTCTGTACCTTTTAACCATGCTTGCAGAAAAAGGCGAGAAAGAAACTTTAGCCTTTATCCGACACGCAAACAAGCTCCCTACGGAGTAGTTCAACAAAGAGAACAAAATGAAAGAGAAAATCGCAAAAATCGCCTTCGTTGCCCTGATTATTGCAGCCTGCGTCCCCTGCGTAGCATCCTGGATGGCATTGATGGCAGGTATCGTCTACGCCTTCGCCTTCGGAGGTCCCGTCTTCCCCAAGTTTGCCAAGAAAACCCAGAAGTACTTGCTTCAGGGCTGCGTGGTGGGCCTTGGTTTCGGCATGAACTTGCAGGCAGCACTTGCCAGCGGTAAGGACGGCATGATGTTCACCATCATTTCCGTGGTGGCCGTCATGGTGCTGGGCTTCCTGGTGGGCAAGATTCTTAAGGTGGACACCAAGACTTCTTACCTGGTTAGCAGCGGTACCGCAATTTGCGGTGGTTCCGCCATCGCAGCAGTTGCTCCCGTTGTGGACGCCGACGACAAGCAGATGAGCATGTCTCTGGGCACCATCTTCGTGCTGAACGCTCTCGCTCTCTTGATCTTCCCTCCCCTGGGCCATTTCTTCGGCCTGGATAACCAGCAGTTCGGTGAATGGGCTGCCATCGCCATCCACGACACCAGTTCTGTGGTGGGCGCTGCCGCAGCCTACAGCGACGAATCCTTGCAGGTGGCCGCCATGGTCAAATGCACCCGAGCTCTCTGGATTCTTCCTCTCGCACTCATCACCATGGTGTTCTTCCGCAAGAACGCTGGCAAGGGCAAGCTGAATGTGGTTCCCTGGTTCATCTTCCTGTTCGCCATCGCCATGGTCATCAACACCTACCTGTTCCCCGCACTGGGCGTTCCCGAATCTGTAGGCAAGACCATCGTCATGATCGCCAAGCGCGGTTTCGCCGTGACCCTGTTCCTCATCGGTACCGGTCTCTCCAAGGCAGCCCTCCAGAAGTGCGGTCCCAAGCCCTTTATCCAGGGCGTGATTCTGTGGTTTGCCATCGGCATTTCCAGCCTGCTGGTGATCAAGGGTTTCTAACCCCGCAATACACAAGCGCCTGTAATTAGCAGAAAGGGACTGACGTTGAATCGTCAGTCCCTTTCTGCTAGAATAACAAATCTTTTTACTTGGAAGATTCGTCAGCCTTGTTAGGAGAATTTCACCAAGTCGGCTTGTTGATAGTGACGGTGGACTTGGATTCCTTTTTCTCATTCTGGATTTGACAGTAAGCTTCAATGGCTTCCTGGTAGGTTCGGCCAGCATTAGCCTTAAGCCAGTTCAAGAAAGGAACATCGAAGGAGAATGTGGTTCCCAGGTGCTTCTTGAAAAATGCACGATGCAGTTCGTTGCACACGAAATCCTGTTCAATAATGGTCTGCAAGTCAATAGAATCAACACCAGGTCTCATTCGCAAAAGCTCCTTCAGGTGGCCAAATATACTATATTAAGGGATAACAATCAATTGAACGGAAGGGCTTATTATGGATTTAGGACGATATAATCGCGGTCGAGTGGAAGAAATCACTCCCCAAGGCTATTATCTGGAACTGGAAAGCGGTGAACGAGTGCTGCTTCCGGGCAACAAGGATCAGTTTACTCTGGAAGAAGGTGAAGTGGTGGACGTTTTCGTCTACACCGATAGTGAAGACCGTCCTATCGCCACCTTGAACCAGCCTTACGCTCAGGTAGGTGAATTCGCCGTCCTGGAAGTGAAGGACGTGAACCGTTTCGGCGCATTCCTGAACTGGGGCTTGAATAAGGATTTGTTCCTCCCCTTCAAGCAGCAGCTGGGCGAACTCCAGCGCGGCGACCGCTGTGTGGTTTTCATCCTGGTGGATGACAAGAGCAACCGCATTGTAGCTACAGAAAAGATCAAGAGCTTCCTGGACATGGACACCTCTGAACTTCATGTAGGCCAGCGAGTAGAACTTGCCGCCTACGAAGTCACTCAGGATTACGTAGACTTCCTGGTGGACTACCGCTATACCGGCCGCCTCATGCTCACCCCGGGTATGGAACGTATTTACATCGGCGATACCATGCCGGGCTTTATCCAGCGCTTTACCGCCGACGGGAAGATTACTTTGAATCTGGCTCCCGTAGGTTACAAGGGTCTGATGAAGAGCGACAGCCCCAATGCAATTCTCCGCAAGTTGGAAGAAGCTGGTGGCAGCCTTCCCTATGGAGACCACAGCGATCCTGAAGTCATCCGTCAGGAATTCGGCATGTCCAAGAAGACCTTCAAGAAACTTCTGGGCACCCTGTTCCGCGAAGGCAAAATCGTCATTGAGGAAGACGGCATCAGAATGCCTTAGACGAACCCCGAAAAAAAGATTCCCACCATCACAAGCGAAGCTTGTTTGGTGGGATCTTTTTTTGTTTGAAGGGGAGCGAAGCTCCCACGTCTTGGCGTGGGATTCTTTTTATGCCTTTTCAAAAAGCTTTCGGAGTTTTGTGGGATTTTTCGTCTGGGTCAGGGCGAGGCGTAGCAGGATGGCCGCCTTCTGGGGAGGCAAAGTTCCGGAAGCCACTCGGGCAATTCCCTCGGGTGCCTTAGCCAGATTCTGGTTAAGCGTCACTACCCCATGGTTAATGCGGGTGCTCATCACCACGGGAATATCCACGCGGGACAAGGCTTCCGCCCAGCGAAGGCTAAACTCTCCGGCTCCCGCTCCAGCAATCACAAGACCGTCAGAAACGGAGGAAGCATACTCCAGAATTCTCGGGTCCGAATCCACCCCGAAGTAAACCACATTCACCCGCGGTAGTTCTTCAAGATCCGAGACGTCAAAGAAGGGCATCTCCTTCGGGAGACTTTCATCATCCACGTCCATGGGCTGCAACTTGCTGGCACTGCACTTCTGGACGCGTCTAGCGTCAAACAGTTCCCCGCCGAAATACACCCACACGTTACTTCCCGCAGGGGCTTCGTCATCCACCGCAAATCCGGCGGCAGCTCTCACCGCCCCCAGCAAATTGGCGGGACCATCGGGATCCTTTGCTGTAGCAGGACGCATGGATCCTGTAAGAATCACTGGCTTATCCGTTCGCAGGGTCAAACTCAGGAAGTAAGCGGTTTCGTCCATGGTGTCCGTACCGTGAGTTATGACAAAGGCATCCACCGGCGGTACAGTATCCTCCCCCACATTTCCCGCAGCACCTGCAATTTCATCAATACGTTTCGCCAGTTTCAGCCACAGTTCACCCGTCATGTCATCGGAATTTACGTTGCAGAACTGTTCCACATAAACATCCGCATAATCTGCGATTTCAGGCACAGCGGCCACCAGGTCGCTTCCCGCAAGTTGGCCCGAAACGTAGCCCAGGTTTTCACCTGGATTTCCAACACCGGCAATGGTTCCACCCGTAGCAAGAATCGCAATACGTTTCATTACCTTACCTCATCCAGCAACTGTTCTGCAGTTACGCCATAATACTGCTTAAGGGCAGTATCCGTCCCAAGTTTTCTCAAGTCCTGAACAAACTTTCTGAAATGCACGAAGTTGCCATTGCGGGCAAGCATTCCTTCCACCATCTTCTGGGAATACCAGTAAAGCTTTACCGCCACGTCACGACGGTCCTGTTCCACAAAGGCGTTTTCCAGATCCTTCAGGGAAGGCTTAGCACCCTCCGGCTTTTCAACATCATTACGTGACGCATCCACCACCTGGGCAATACCTTCATTGAGCCAGAAGGGAATCTTCACATGGGTCATGCCTCGCAGAAAGCAGTGGGTCAGTTCATGGAACAGCATGGGCCTGTAAACCCCGGAATACTCCATGACGTTTTCAGGAACGCGAAGCTTTCCGTCAAAGATTGCCCCCACCCAGTCCGGACGAGGACCAATGCCAGTATGACTAGAAGCCTGGTACAGCACAAGGCCAATCTTATTTTCCAATTCAAAGTCAAATAAGGTACTCAAGGAATCGTAAGCCACTTCCAGAACGGCAAGTGCCTCCATCACGTTGGTGCGAGAAGGATTGCCATCATATTCAAGTCTAAAGTGCAAGGACTTTTCCAGGCGAAGTTCTTCCATCTCCTGTTTCAGCAGGGCGGCCTTCTGCCTAATATCATTCAGATTTTCATTCTGGATACTTAGACCCGCAATATAGTCAAGGCATTCTTCGTAACGTTCCTGTTCCAGGAGGATCCATGCCATGTTCGTCAGCAGAATTTCATCCGTAGGATTTTCCTTCAGCAAAGCCCGCGTGCTACGTTCCGCACATTTCCAGTCGTAAGCAGCCAGGCATTCATTGGCCTCCGTCACAAGACTGTTGTGGCTATCCACTTCTGCAGCAAATTTACGATAACCCTTGTAGTAATGCAGAAAGTATCCTGCAAGCACAATTAAAGCGATAATGACAATAGCCTTCTTCATTGAAAAGAAGTTAGAATTTTTTTATAAATGGGTTTAGAAAAATGATCGGTCTACTCTATTACAACATACTGAGTCTTATCCAGATGGGGCACGGGCCTAAGGGAGCCGCTGTCACAAGCCTCATTTGCACCGCCATCATGATTATCGCTCTATTGCTCATTGGCGCTATCATGAACGGAATCCAGCGTTTGCAAATCAACCTGCTGGAAAAGATTTTCGGTCTAAAGGCGGCTCTTTTCATCAGCAACTACGTCACCATTGCTGGCACCATCATTCACGAAAGCGCCCACGCCCTGTTTGGAATTCTTACGGGAGCAAAGATTACCGCCATCAGTTTCCTGGATACCAAGGGAGATTCCCTAGGGCATGTGGACTATATCGTTCGAGGTCCAGCCCCTTTCAAGGCCATTCAGCATACCATGATAGCCTGCGCCCCTGTATTTGCAGGAATGATCGCCCAGTATTTTTTGATTAACGCCATCTTTTACGGTCATTACTCCATCTGGGCAGAAATTTTCTTCTGGTATCTGATGATTTCCGTCATCAATCACATGTCCATGAGTTCTGTGGACATCAAGCATTACTTCCAGGGAATGTGGGCTGTAGCCCCCCTGGTTTTCGCGGGATTTTTCCTTTACGGATTTATTTAAGGCGAAATTTTAATACTTGCCTTGTTATTTTGCGGGCTTACCAGCGCCCGCTTTTTTATAGCGTTCACGAATCAGCTGCAAATCATGCTGGTAAGGATTTCTCACGAAATCCTCGAACGCCCAGGCTGTCGGATGGAAAACGCCCTTGGCATAAGTCAAAAGCATATCCAGCCACACACCGTTTCCCGCATAAAGTTTAAAGGGGCCACGTTTATAGCTGGGCAACACCACCTTGTCCATATCCATATAGCCAATGTCAATATTCACATGACGGTGGTCCGGATTGTCGCTGTCGGCGGTAGTCAATTCAAGAGCGTTACTGCGGGCCTTCTCTTCCGCAATGGTTTCAGGCGGTATAGTTTTCTCGAAGGAAACCACGCCACGATAAAGTCCATCACCCATTTCGGGCTGGTAATAGGGAGTCTTGTCAAACGCAAAAAGTTTCCCCTTATGGCGGATCTTGCCCCAGGTTTTTTCTAGAAGTTCAATCACAGCCGGGTCCCATTCCGAACCTTTCTGCAAAACAAAAGCAATCAGCTGAGCCTGTTCACTAAAGTTAGATGCCTTCATAGAAAATCCTAAATTCAAAAAAACTAGTGGGGATAAATCATCAAAGTCTTGCGGACCAAATCCTGCTGCATAGGAGTTAGAGGTTCATACTCCACTCCAGTTTCCACAGGGAACATCAGGTTTGCCACGTCCGGGCAAGCGTTAATATCAAAGCCACCTCTGGCCTCAACAGCAGTTCTGCCTCTAAGGCGCCAACCTCCATAACGGATTTTCATATCCGAGCCGGTTTCGGTCTTCTTCTTGACAAGTCCACTGCTAATCAAGCCTTCACAGAACGGAGTATCCGACAGGCCATCTTCTAGCATGGAGTAGTCCCCAACAGCAGCAAGATCTGCTTTCGTAGCAGTGGTATGGCGCAAGCCCAGGAAATGTCCCGATTCGTGAACAGCCGTTTCAACAATAGCATCCATAGAATTGGCAATGGTTCCCGCGTTGGTTTTCACGAAGGCTCCCAGCACAACAGTACTGCCCTCACCCCCCTTCAAATTTCCACTAAAGAGATAAGAATAACCCAGCAAGCCCACTTCATCAATATAATGAACCAAGACTAAGTCCAGGGCGCCATCGGCACCGTTCCATCCACCGCCAAGCTTACTCATCATAATATCATCATCGGAACGTCCAGCAATCCACGGCTCATTAGAGGGAAACAGTTTACCATTGGTAGGATGATTTTCGGCATAATTAACGTAAAGAGTATCGATAACGATCCCTGTATAGAACTGCCTAAAGCGAGCAAGCATAGCAGAAGCAAGGTCTTCCTTGGTGTAGCCACTCAATTTCTGCTCTACGTTACCTACCAGCACCAGATTCAGGGAAAGATGATCGGAATAGGCGCCATCCCCAGTAAAGCGAGTATTATTGGTGGATCCCTGATAATACTTGCCATCCTTTTGCAGGACGGTAGCCCATTCAGCAGCGTCCTTTTCCTCACAGAGGAAACGATACACATAACGTCCATTCTCCAGAGAAGCCTTCAGGGAACGCACCTTGGAAGGAATGGCACCCTGACTGACTCGCCTTAAACGATACAATTTTAAAGTGGGCGCACCCGCTTCTTCATCCGCATCAAAAGACAAGGTGTATTCCGCATCGGCATGAACTTCAAGAATAATTCCATGAGTCAAGTTCTGATCCACAGAATCGCTTAGGGCACCATCATTAGGAAACATCCAGAAAGCGACTTGATTATCCGGCAACAAGTCAGATTCTTCACTTTCTGTCGCACAGCCAGCCAACAAAACTGCCAAAGAAGCCGCGAACAAAAGGACCTGGGGAATCATCAAGATTTTTTTACAAAAAAACTTCATTCAAACCTAACCAAAAATACGTGTATAGAGTATCAGCACGTAATATAGGTTTTTCCAGAATGAAAAAACAAATTCTAAAGCCAATCCAGACGGATTTAAAAAATTTAATGCAGCCCCTCATGGGTAAGCCGGCACTCTTGTCCTCATTAATTCTAGCCCTAACCATTGCCAGCATCCAGGAGCCCTCCTACGCACCAGTTCTTCTCCTTAGCATAGCAATCCTTACTCACTTCTTTTCCAGACGACTCCAATGGGCCATTCTTATAACTATGACGGCAGGGATACTCTCCCAAGAGTTTTTTTCAAACGTAGAGGACACCACGCCACGAATTCCCGTGGAGGCCTGCGGGACGGTCGAGGCAACGCAGCCAAGAACCAACGGATACGCCATCCTGGTGAACATTCCGGAGGATTCCGTTACAAAAACCTATCGAGTCCGCCTCACGGAAAAGCGGAACTTGCCCCTCATTCCCCAGCCGGGAGACTCCATCTGCTATGAAGCCAGTTGGTATCCAGTAACGCCCCCTACAGTACCAGGCGGTTTCAACACCGCAGGATGGCTCCATTCCCAGCACTTGGCCGCCTACGGTAAATTCAAACACTGGACCGTCCACGGATTCCGTTGGGTTCCCGAAAGAAGTTTCTACGCTTTTCGCCAGTGGATCAAGTCCCGCTTCAGCAAATATCTGGACGACTCCGAAACAGGACTTCTCCTGGGGTTATTAGCAGGAGACCGCTCTGGAATTCCAGACGCCTTGCGTAGTGACTTCCAGCGCTCGGGACTGGTCCACGTTCTGGCCATCAGCGGGTTCCATGTGGTCCTTCTGGCAGGAATCCTCATGATATTCCTGAAGGCCACCCGATTGCCTCACCGCATGGTGCGAATTCTTGCAGTACTTCTCCTGCTGGTGTACATCCCCGTCACAGGAGGCTCCCCTGCAGTCCGTCGTGCGGTCATCATGTTCGCCGTACCCCAAATTGGTTCCATCTTCCAGCGAACTTCAAACACCCTAAACAGCCTAGGTGTGGCGTTAATCATCCTGATTCTTCCGGAACCTTACATCATCTGGAATCCCGGATTTCAGCTTTCAGTTGCAGCCACCGCAGGCATCCTCATCAGCGGGCCTCTAAACCCCTTAAAAAATCTTCCCTCCAAATTCAAGCGCAACAAACTCTGGAAGAAATTTCAGGAATTCATCCTGGAACCTACTTACGTCACCTTGTGCGCCACCCTATCTACAGCCCCCTTTCTCATCCATCATTTCAAGACCTTGTCACCCCTAGCCTGGCTCGGAAACATCGTGGTGGTTCCCGCCATTTCCATGGGAATGCAGGCGGGGCTCTTCGGCCTCCTTTTTCCCGTAGATTCCATCCGCCAGTATTTCTGCTACGCCGCCAGCTTCTTTCTGCGGCTCGCTTCCCTCCTTACAAAACTGCTTTCCAGTTCATCGCAGGCTTCCACAACCGTCGGCCCCTTTGGTCCGTCCATCCTGCTCCTGTTCGGAGTGCTGATTATTCTCATCCCCGCCTACCGCAGTAATCCGCTGGCTAGAAAACTTGCCCTAGGGAGTTTGCTTTTCTTTAGCCTCAATTTCCTCTGGGTCGGTTACCAGCGGGCAGCCACACCCACCTGGTCACTGACCACGGTAGATGTAGGGCAAGGCGATTCCCATCTCATCACCACCCCTTCCCAAAAACACATGCTCATCGACGCAGGAGACGCCCCCGACCCGACCGATAAATTCAGCAGGTCCACTCAGGACGCTGGCAAGAACATTCTCGTCCCCTACTTGCACCACATTGGCGTTTCCTCTCTGGATGCCCTCATCATTACTCATGCGGATAAGGACCACTTCGGCGGAGCCCTATCCCTCATCAAGACTTTTCCCGTTAAGGAAATCTGGATGTCTAACTGCTCCCGTCGGGAAAAGAAACCCCTATGGCAGCAAGTCCTGCGGGAAGCCCACCGCAGAAACATACCCATCCGCAATATCCATCGGGGTGTCCTCTGGAAGGAAAACGGTTTCCAGCTATGGACCTTACATCCGGACACCTCGGGCTGTACCGACGAAAACACCCAGAGCATTACCCTCAGGGCAAAAGGTCTAGGCCACTCTGCCATCCTGACAGGAGACCTGACCATCGCGGGGGAAAAACAGCTCCTCCGTACGGACATGTACCTTAAAAGCGACGTCCTGAAGTTGGGACACCACGGGTCCAAAACCTCCAGCAGCAAGGCGTTTCTCCAGGCTGTACAGCCGAAAGTTGCCATTATATCCAGCGGCCGCCGGAATAAGTTCCGCCACCCCCACAAGCAAGTCATCCAGCGACTGGACTCCCTACAAATCCCTCACCTGAATACCGCAGAAAGAGGAACCATCCACATCACCTTCAGCGAAGATTCCCTGAAAGTGGACACCATGCTGGAATGATTTAAGGGGACCTTACTTATCCGAACCCGCAGCCGCGTTGCGGCGTTTCAGTTCGTTATTCAAAGGAACATAAATGAAGCTAAAGAGGATATAACCGCAAAGCAGCACAATCCAGTGGTTCCAATGCAATCGAGTTTCAATGAAGTGCATTTCGATAAACATAAAGGGAGCTGCAATCAGGAACAACGGCAATTGTCTGCACTGGTCCGCCAGGGAAAAACGGCTTTCATAGCTGACGATGGAATTCATCATGGGGAAACTGGTGCAGAACCCGCCCATCAATCGCTTGATGAACATCAGGCCGCTGACCACGCAGGCAATTGCAGGAGCCTTGATATAAATGGGCAGCGGCGTCTTGTACTTTACGCCAGCGCTGTACTTCTGCTTCTGGAACATGATAACGCCCACCACAAAATCAAAAGCACACACCCCCAGGAAGAAGCCTTCACCGTCAGGAATACGCGGCATCAGGAAAGTCCCCAGCAATACAAAGCAGGCCAGGCCAATGATGATGGAAGGAACAATGGGAATCTTCACCTTGTAATGCAGTATTCGTACAATGTTAGCATACAGCATGCACATAAATCCAGAAATGGCATTGGCAGCCCCAATAGGCAATCCAACTGCAATATAGGCAAACCCAAAAGGAATGGGGATAGTTGCCGTCACCGCCTTCAACTGCGGATCTTTCAAATACGCACTTAGAGTACCCAAGGCAGTGACCATCACCACCAAGAGCCAGTCGTAAAAGGTAAAGTGAAAATTCAGGGATTCCAGCATGACGGGCCCAAAGATAGCTAAGTCAGCCACGGCCCGCTAGGGTGGAATTAAGCTTCCATACTTCTATAGTACTCTTCCAGGCGGGGGCGGGCCCTATCGAAGAACGCTCTTAAGGACGGATCAAACTGAGTGCCCATTCCTTCCGTAATGATTTCATAGGCCTTTTCAAAAGAGAACTTATCCTTATAGCAACGCTTGCTGACCAGAGCGTCATAAACGTCGGCAATTGCCATGACGCGAGCTTCAAAGGGAATTTCAGAACCCTTCAGGCCGTTGGGATAGCCATTGCCGTTGAAATGTTCATGATGGAACCAGGCCACATTTCTTGCAATTTGAACAAAGGAAGGATCCTCGATCTGGGAAAGCAGGTTCTCCACGATTGCCGCACCACGAGCCGGGTGAGTTTTCATGGTTTCGTATTCCTCGGGAGTAAAACGGCCCGGCTTACGCAGGATTGCATCGTCAATGGCAATCTTACCCAGGTCGTGCATAGGAGCACTCTTGATCAAGGAATCGTAGAACTTCTCGCTATAATTGGAATTGGGATCCTTGCGCAACTCATCCACCAGGATGGCAACCACCTGGCTAGTACGCTTGATGTGACCGCCAGTACTGCTATCGCGGCTTTCCACCATGTTTGCCATACCCACCACCATCTGTTCCTGAATGGCGTGAATCTGGGTAGCATTGGTCTTTGCCAGATTTTCCAGTCGGCTATTGCTGTTACCCAGCATGCGGACATAGTTATGAATTTCTGTATCGTCTTCTACCTTGAACAGGTAAGCAGCCTTCTGGGCAGCAAAGCGAAGGACCTTCAGGGACAACTTGTAATGATGGCTTCCGCGGCTCACTTCCTTGAATTCAATCTTCTTGCCGGATTCGAAATCCTTGATCCAGTTGATCAACAGCAATTCCATTTCGGAATTATTGGACATGGCCTTGTCCACACGGCAACGACGAAGTTCCTGGAAGAAACCGTAAGCAATCTTATTGGCGCCCAGGAAATGGAAGTCGGAAAATACGGAAATATATCCGTCTGTATTGTTTTCTTCCAGGGCGTTCACCACATTCTGGGTAATATCGTAATAACGAACTCTAAAGCAGATGTAAAGCAGGGCAAACTGGTCGAACACGTACACCGCAGGCATAATCAGGGTGTCCGTTTCCATGAATCGGGCCAGGATAAAGGAACCAATGCTCACCACTTCAATCAAGGAAAGGGCAATCAGGCTCTTGTAGGAAACGTTCTTCTTCTTGGCGAAGGAGTGGACGATCAGGCTGATGTTCGCGACAACGTAGCCCACCAGCATAACGTTAAATAGGGTATGTCCGGGACCATAGGTGGCCACGTAGTTGCCAACGCCATAAGTTTTCACATACTCAATGGAGGTGTAGTATACATCGCTAAAGCCAACCGTTGCAGAAAGTCCAAACACAAGGAAGGAAAGCAGGTAAAGGAACAGGCTTGCCCAGGAAGGAACACGAACACCGCAAACCGCAACCACCGCATTGAAGGTAAACATGGGCAGGAACACGGCAGCCACATAGTTCATCTTATTAGCAATAATGGCTTCGCCTACATCCGTAGAAAGAGCAAGGAACAAATGGCCTACGCAGGAAATAAAGGCGGCAAAGCAAATGGCAAAGTAAGGACCGCGCTGGCCCCCATGGTTGATTCGGGTCAGAATGACAATGTTGATTGCCGAAACAATACAAAGTGCAACAAGATATCCAATAACCATTATTTTCCTTAAATTCGCAAATTCAGCCTAATAATAGCTTTTTACAATAATCTTTCAATTATATTACAACATAACGTTAAAAAATCGCAACGTAAATTCTCAACATTGTGACAGGCATCACAAAGCACAAAAAAAACAACCGCCCCGGCGTTGAGCCAGAGCGGTTGTCTTTTAAGCTTCGAATTCGAAATTAAGCTTCAGTTGCCGGTGCTTCGGGAGCTACGGGAGCTTCAGGAGCGGCTTCTGCTGCGGGTGCAGCTTCAGCGGCAGGTGCTTCAGCCTTCGGGGGGAGCAAAGCCTTAATAGAGAGCTTTACCTTACCCTTGGGGTCAACACCCAGGCAAAGAACTTCAACTTCGTCACCGACGTGAACAACGTCTTCAACCTTGTCGACGCGATGGTCAGCAAGTTCGGAGATGTGCACGAGGCCATCGCGACCCGGGAGGATTTCAACGAATGCGCCGAACGGCTGGATCGTCTTTACCTTGCCCTTGTACTTGCGGCCCGGTTCCGGTTCTGCAGTGAGTTCTTCGATCATGCGGCGGCAAACTGCAGCAGCCTTACCAGTCGGAGCAGCGATGTCAACGTTACCGTTGTCGTCGATGTTGATGGTGCAGCCAGTCTGAGCCTGCATACCCTTAATGACGGAGCCACCAGAGCCGATAACGTCACGGATCTTGTTGGTGGGCACCTTCATCTTGATCATGGTCGGAGCCTTTTCGGAAACCTTGGGACGAGGTGCAGCCAGGCCAAGTTCAGCCATACGGCCGAGGATGTGGAGACGGCCCTGCTTGGCCTGTTCCAATGCCTGACGCATCAGTTCCGGAGTAATACCACGGATCTTGATATCCATCTGGAAGGCAGTGATACCTTCGGCGGTACCAGTAACCTTGAAGTCCATATCGCCGAGGTGGTCTTCAGTGCCGGTAATGTCGGACAAGATTTCGATCTTGCCGCCTTCCTTCACGGAACCCTTTTCGGAGATGAGGCCCATTGCGATACCAGCAACAGGAGCCTTGATAGGAACGCCAGCGTCCATCAAGCTCAAGCAGCCACCGCAAACGGAAGCCATGGAAGAAGAACCGTTGGATTCCTGAATTTCGGAAACCACGCGGATGGTGTACGGGAAGTCTTCGGGCAGCGGAAGAACTGCAGCCAGAGAACGTTCGGCAAGGTGGCCGTGACCGATTTCGCGGCGGCTGGTGCCGAGACGCTTGCATTCACCCACGCTGTACGGCGGGAAGTTGTAATGCAGCATGTAGCTCTTTGCGCCTTCGCCCTGGAGGCTTTCATAGCGCTGTTCGTCAGCCTTGGTGCCGAGAGTACATACAACGAAACCCTGAGTTTCACCGCGCTGGAAGATGGCAGAGCCATGAGCGCTGGGGAGAACGCCCATATCGATTTCGATAGGACGGATTTCGGTAGTGGTACGGCCATCCAGACGGACGTGTTCGTTCAGGATCATTTCACGCATTGCGGTGCGTTCCAGATCACCGAAGATTGCCTTGGCATCTGCGAGGAGAGCAGCGTCCTGAGCGTCGCCTTCGCCGATGATAGCGAGGATGCGAGCATCTTCAGTCATGCGCTTGCAGAGATCTGCCATAGCAGGATAGAAGTCGGTCTTGACCATGTTGGAGTGAACGTCCTTCTGGAGTTCTTCGTTCACAACTTCCTTAACGGTTGCGACCAGCTTGTCGTGAGTTTCGCCAACGTTCTTCGGGGCGAGGACCATCTTGGGCATCTTACCGCACTGGTCAACCAGCTTCTGCTGAGCAACGCACAGCTGCTTGATGACTTCGTGACCGGCGAGGATTGCGTTGATCATGGTGTCTTCGGACACTTCATAAGCGCCACCTTCCACCATGCAGACGGAGTCTTCGGTACCGGCGACCACCATGTCCAGATCGGCACATGCAATCTGATCATAGGTGGGCATCACAACGTTCTGACCATCAACGACGGCCACGCGAACTGCAGCAACCTGCTGTTCGAACGGGAGGTCAGAGAGACCAATGGAGAGAGAAGCTGCGCTCACACCGAGAACGTCGGGAGCGAACTTCTTGTCGGCAGACATGACCTGCACGATGACCTGGACTTCACGAGTGAAGTTTTCCGGGAACATGGGGCGGATCGGTCGGTCGATAATACGAGCGGACAGGGTTTCTTCGTCAGACGGACGACCAGCTTCACGCTTGGAGTAGCCACCCGGGAGGCGACCAGCAGCGTAGGCCTTTTCGCGGTATTCAACCGTCAGGGGGAAGAAGTCACCTTCCTTTTCTTCGCCATAGCAGACAGTGGACAGGACAAATGCGTCGCCCATCTTGGCAACAGCAGCGCCACGAGCCTGCTTAGCAATACGGCCGGTTTCGAAAGAGATGACACGACCATCGGGAAGTGTTACAGACACTTCCTTCGGGTCCAGCATCTTGCCGTACTTTTCTTTGTAAGCATCAATAGACATAGATTATCTCCAGTCCACAGAAATTAGCCGCGCAGACCAAGTTCCTTGATGAGAGCACGCTGAGCGATAATATCCTTTTCGCCGTAGTACTTCAGGAGGTTCTTGCGCTTTGCAACCATCATAGCCAGACCACGGAGAGAGTGGTGGTCCTTCTTGTGTTCCTTTGCATGTTCGGTGAGGTTCTTGATCTTTTCGGTCAGGAGAGCGATCTGAACGCGGACGTTACCGGTGTCCTTTTCGTTTGCGCCGAACTTAGCGGTGATTTCTGCAGCCTTTTCTTTAGTAATAGTAGCCATTTTACTACCTGTTCCTTTTGGTTTGTTTGTTTTACTGTGTTACACGTTTGCACCCGAGTATTCTACATTCACTCCCAGTGGAATTAACTGGTCGGGAATACCAAGGTGAAATGACGTTGGCCGTTAATATAGGATAATTAAGAATAAGAATTACACTTTATGACAAAAAAAGCCCCCGAAAAGGGGCCTTTTTCCATTTTTCGTTCAAATTCTAGCTGTTTTTGACCCGATTTATAGTCCCATCAGGACGTACAGGCCCACACCTTTCTGGTTATTGTTGTTTTCCTGGAGGATTCCAATATCAAAGTCCAGGCGAACTCGGGCACCCCCAACGGATACTTCCAGCTTAGGGATAATGTCCAGCATGAAGTCTTCCCTCACGTTTCCGATACTACCCGAGGAGGTAATTTCAATCATGCAGACCACAGAACGTCCAAAATGAAGCGTAGGAGTCATTCCCACCACAAGCTTCGCGATACCATCTTCACCGGTAGCACCATCCAAAAAACCGCTACGGAATTCATAGGCGTTGGAGAAATTCTTTGCAATGTAGTGTTCCATGCCGTAGGTAAAGACCAAGGCGCTCTTGTCATTACGATTTAGACCAAAGTAACCATCCAGTTCGATGTAGGAACCGGGTTTGTAACGGTAGCGGCCACCAAAGTCCACAGAGGCCACAACGTTTTCCAACTTGTTATAGGCGTACACGTCAACCTTCACGCCCATGTCCCATTCCTTTGCTAGCGTTCCCATCAGGTTGACCGGAATAACAATATTATCGCTAAAGTCCGTGCGCAGTCCCAAGCCTGCAGCAAACTTCGGGGAGGGTTTAGAGTCCGGGCCATAGGTGTAACGCATATCCCAAATGCGGTCCAGGGCAAAAGCATTAACGGAAAGAAGGCTCAGAATAGCCAAAGTCAATATTCGGGAAAACTTCATGCCACAAAAATAACTAAATTTGCGCCGTTAAGAAAAAGAGGTTTAAAATGATCGAACCGCGTCCGGAATTATCCAAGCTGTCTGACTACGTCCCTGGCAAGTCCATGGACGAAATTCGTGCAAAGTATGGTTTGACTGATGTCGTGAAATTGGCCAGCAACGAAAATCCGCTGGGTCCTTCTCCCAAGGCCAAGGAAGCCTACCTGAAGATCGTGGATACCCTGCATCTGTATCCCCGTGGTGACGCTCCGACCTTGATCAACGCCTTGGCTGATTTTTATGGCGTTAAGACCAGCCAGCTGGTTCTGGGTAACGGTTCCGACGAAATTATCGACATGGTGGGTAAGGCTTTTATCCGCCAGGGCGACAACTGCGTGGGCATCACCCCCACCTTTAGCGTTTACAAGTTCACAACCCTCTCCAACGGCGCCGAATTTATTGGCGTTGGTGAAGGCGACCAGAAGACCGACCTGAACAAGTTGGCCGCAGCCATTAACGAAAAGACCCGCGTGGCCTTTATCTGCAGCCCCAACAACCCCACAGGCGTTTACTACACAGGCGCAGAACTGAAGGAATTCCTGGACAAGGTTCCCAGTAACGTGATGGTGTTCCTGGACGAAGCCTACTCAGAATTTGCCACCGCCGAAGATTATCCCCGCATGTTCGACATGCTGGAAAAGTATCCCAACCTGCTCATCAACCGCACCTTCAGTAAGATTTACGGTCTGGCAGGCATCCGCTTGGGCTACGCAGTTTCTAGCGAACAGGTCATCAAGGCCATGTGGAAGATCAAGCCGCCTTTCGACATCAACCTGGCAGCTCAGGCAGCAGCTATTGCAGCACTTAGCGACAAGGATCACGTAAAGCGCACCCAGGAACTGAACGCAGAAGGCATCAAGGTGCTTAAGCCCTTCTTCGAAGGTTTCGGTTTCAAGGTTCTCCCCACTCAGGGCAACTTCATCTGCGTGCACATCGGCCCTAAGGCCAAGGAAATGGTGCAGTTCCTGGAAGAAAACGGCATGATTATCCGCGGCCTCACCAGCTTCGGTTTGCCGGAACACGTCCGCATTACCCTAGGCAAGCCTGAAGAAAACAAGTTCCTTATGGACTTGGTCGAAAAGTGGGTTAAAGGATAACCCCCTGTGTCATCCTGAGCGGAGCGCAGCGAAGTCGAAGGATCTAGAATCATGGCAGCTACAAAAGAAAATCTTGATTTATTGAAAATCGCCCTTAAGGCAGCCGAACTGGCTCAGGGTAACATTCTGAAGTATTTCCAGAATGACGTTGGCGTGGAATGGAAGGCCGACAAGACTCCCGTGACCATCGCCGACAAGAGCACTGAAGAACTTTGCCGCGAATTCTGGGCAAAGGAAACTCCAGGCTTTGGCGTCATTGGCGAAGAAATGGGAATTGAAAGCCCCGATGCAGAATACCAGTGGGTCATCGACCCCATCGACGGCACCAAGGCATTCATCCACGGCGTTCCGCTGTTCGGGACTTTGATTGCTTTGTACAAGCGCGGCGAAGCGATTGCAAGCCTCATCCGCATTCCCGCCATGAACACCGCTGTTTGGGCAATGAAGGACGGCGGCGCATTCCTGGACGGACGCAGCGTAAGTTGTTCCAAGGTCAGCACCCTGGCCGACTCTCTGGTTTTGAGCGGCACCGTCAACACTATGGAAACAGCAGGCTATGGCGAGCAGTACGCAGCCGTACGTCGTGCCGCACGTCTCCATCGCGGTTGGGGCGATTGCTACGGCTACTACCTGGTAGCCGCCGGCCGCGCCGAACTGATGATCGACCCCGTGGTCTCCCTCTGGGATATTGCACCTTATCCCCTGCTATTCAAGGAAGCCGGTGGCAAGTTCACAACCCTCGATGGAAAGACGGATTTGTTCGACGCCAACGGCAAGCCCGTAGCCCCCATTTACGAAGGCTACACCAGCTTCGCCTCCAACGGTCTTGTTCACGACGAAGTCGCCAACTACTTCAAGAAGTAATCCTTAAATGTCGCGCTGACGAAAGTCAGCATCAGCGTAAAGACAAGCCTCGCATTCCGAGGCTTGTCTTTTTTTTACTGGCCTATTATTCCTGCGGGGTTCATCTACAATATTTATTTACAAGTTTTTTCGGAGCAATAATCTATATTACCTATAGATCATTTTGAGGATTTCCATGAAGAACAAGCTGTTTTCGAAAGCCCCTATTCTGTTGGCTGCGCTCGCAACTGCCGCCGCATTGAATCTTACCGCCTGCGGAGATAATTCCGGAAGCACCACACCGTCAGCCCCGGTCCCCACAGTCTCTAGTTCCAGCGTTGCAGGAAACCCCAGCGGAACCACCTGTGAAGCCCTGACCACAGAGTGCTACAGCGCCGAACAGCTTTGCGCAATGGGTCAGGCCCAACATTGCGCCGCAGCGACATCCTCCAATTCCCAAATTCCAGCAAGTTCCGCCTCACAGGAAAATTCCAGCGCAGGCAACACTCCCGCAGAAACAGGCTGTGCCGCTGGTGAAACGCCCACTCCGGTAGCATTCCCCCAGGACACCTGGAACGACATTGGCGACGTCTACAAGAATATCCAGTGCAACGAAAAGGTGATTTTCATCGTCCGCCACGCCGAACGTGACGCACAAACCGGCAAGGAATCTCCCCTCACCATTGATGGCGTTGAAGCCGCTATCGCTGCAGGTCAGAAACTGGCGGGTCCCGGTGAATTCAAGTTCGTGAACTCCGGGTTCCTGAGAACTTTCCAGACGGTTTACTACATGGCCATCGGACGCGGTCAGTATCAGGCCCCCGCCGGATTCGCAGATTCTCTAGCCGCCTTTACCGTGGTTACCGACCTGGAAGACGGATTTGTGGTTCCCACAGACTTCCCCACCGACACCATCACTCAAATCACTGACGGCTGGTTCCTGAAGGATAAGGAACTTCGCGAAACTTACAAGGTCCGTGACTCCATCAACAACGTGAACGAAATGTACTCCAAGTGGATTTACGAGGGCATGTACGAAGACGTCTACTACAATCTCGAGGAACGTTGCACCGAAGTCATCAACAACTACTTGGTAAAAGACTACAGCGTAATGCCCAAGTATACCTTGATGGGCTCTCACGACCAGTTCCTCATGCCCCTTACCAGCTGGGCAACAAACAAGGCGATTAACCTGATTTTCCGCGATTACGAACTGAAGGAATGGCGCTGGGTCGGCTTCCTGTCCGGTCTTGCCATCATCATCAACGACAAGAACGAAATCCGCTACGCCCCCATCAAGGGCATGGAACAAGGCTACGGCAGGTAATTTTCATCAACTTTTCTTAACATTCGTTGAGAAATCATAAACGTTTTATAGAAGGATAACCGGTCAGGTTATCCTTTTTCTTTTTTTAGATGTACTTTATAGCTTGGATTATTATAATCATTTGGTTTAACGTGAGGAATACGATGTTTGGAAAGATTAAGACCATTGGGATTATGGCAGCTGTGATCGCCACAGGCGTGACCCAGTCCAATGCAGAAGCATACGATTGGGGCAATGTTCGCTTTGACGGTGGCGGCTTCATGAGCGCCATTCTCCCCAGCCCCTATCAGAAAGACTTGATTTACGCCCGTACCGACGTGGGCGGCATTTACCGCTGGGACGTAACCAAGTCCGTATGGGTTCCCCTTATGGACTTCATCAGCGAAAATGACAAGGGACTTTATGGAACCGAAGCTTTCGCTCTGGACCCAAACGACCCTGCTCGCATTTACGTTCTGGCTGGCACGGGATATTTTAGCTGGGGGCGCACCGCAGTTCTCATTTCCAAAGACTACGGTAGTACCTGGGATACCACTTACGTAGGTAACAAGGAAGGCGAAGGCATCCTTGCCCACGGTAACGGCATGGGCCGTCAGACTGGCGAAAAGCTGGCTGTGGACCCCAACAAGAGCAACATCATTCTTTGCGGTAGCCGTACTGCCGGTGTCTTCAAGAGTGAAGACTACGGTAAGACCTGGAACAGCCTTTACAAGGTCGCCACCTCCAGCGCCTCGGGCACATCTCTTAATGGAGTGAACGGCATCGCCTTCGTTATGTTCGATGAATCTCAAGGTAAGCTTGCCGACGGAAGCACCGCCACCATCTATATCGGTATTTCCGACACCAAGGACAACCTGCAGGTCAGTAAGGACGGCGGTAAGACTTGGAAGGTCATTGAAGGCGGTCCCAGCAAGTATATGCCCCATCGCGCAAAGATTGTGGATGGCGATATGTACATCACTTATGCAGATGGCCCGGGTCCTCATACCATCAATAGTGGCGCCGTCATGAAGTACAACATCGCAAGCGGCACCTGGACAGACATTACTCCTTACGACGATAACGAGAAGGAAGATGGCACCATCGCTCACGAAAAGAACGAAAGTTCCTACGGCGGCATCGCCATCGATCCCAAGGACAAGAACCACATTGTAGTCTCTACCCTAGGGAAGTACACCGGACGTCACGTCACCATCGACGAAAAGGACAATTACGGCGACCGCATCTATGTCACTACCGACGGCGGCAAGAACTGGATTCACGGCCAGCACTATGGCGACGTTCCCAACATTGACGCCAACGGCACCGACTGGATTCCGGGCAACGCCATTCACTGGGCAGGTTCCCTGGAATTCGACCCCTTCGACAACAAGAAGGTATGGGTCACCAGCGGTAACGGCATTTTCCAGACTGACGACATTACCGCCAAGGTTCCCCTTTGGAAGTTCCAGTCCAAGGGCGTTGAAGAAACCGTGCCCCTGGATATCGTCAGCATTCCGGAAGGCCCCCTGGTTACAGCCATCGGTGACTACGATGGCGGCGTCTATACCGACATTAACGCGCCCGTAAAACGCCACACGCCTATTGTGGGATCTACCGAAAGCATGGGCTACGCTCCCCTGACAGGCTCCTTGATTCGTACGGGTGTGATCACCAAGTATTATACCTACGAATCCAAGAACTACAAGAAGATCTACCGTTCCGACGATATGGGCGACACCTGGACAGAACTGGTTCAGGACACCTTGAGTTCCATGGAACAGAAGGTGAAGGGACAAATTGCTCTTAACGCAGACGGCACGGTGATTTTGCACCGCCCCGAGAACGGCAATACATACTATCGTTCCGATGACAATGGCGCCAGCTGGTCCGAAGTGAAGTCCGCCGACGGTGTGGGCCGCGTGACACCCGACCCTGTCAATCCGGATGTATTCTACATGATTGGCTCCCAGGGACAGGTCATCGTTTCCAAGGACGCAGGCAAGACCTTTAGCAAGATTTCCACGCTCAATACGAACGAGAACTACAACGGTGAAGGTAATCCGATTCGTACTGTTCCTGGCAAGGAAGGACACATCTGGGTTGCCCGCGACCAGAATCAGATTTGGAACTCCGATGGTTATTCTCATTACGGTCTGTCTTATACAGAAGATGGCGGCATGACCTGGACTGATTGCGAAACCGTCGGCACCGCCGTAGCCGTAGGTATCGGTAAGGCAGCTCCTGGTGCCGACTACGAAACCATCTATATCTGGGGCGGCACCCAGGAATACGTTGGCGAAAAGGAATGGGGTGGCAAGGAATACAAGTATTCCACCATCGGCATGTACCGCAGTACCGACAAGTGCAAGACCTTTGAACGTATTAACGACGACAAGCATCAGTTCGGTGGTCCGGGTAACGGCAAGTTCGTCCAGGGCGACATGAACAACTTCGGCGTCGTATACATGAGTACCGTTGGTCGCGGCTTGATCGTCGGTGCCCCGGAAGGAACTGAATTCATCAAGTTGGGCTTGAAGGTCGCTAACGTCAGCCGATCCGCAAGCATGTTCCAACAGGGACGTAACTTGCTGATTTCCGTCCCGAGCGAAAGCAAGGTTATGCTTTACTCCGCAAACGGTAAGCTAGCAATGACCCAGAACGTAAGCGGAAACGCAAGCGTTTCCCTGAACAAGCTTCCTGTTGGCAGATACATCGTACGTCTGGTTACAGCAAGCGGTGCAAAGCTTTCTACTCAGAGCATTATGGTGAAGTAAGCCCTATGTCATGCTGAGAAATCTCAGCATCAGCTTAAGTCAAAAAAACAGCCTCGGATTACTCCGAGGCTGTTCTTTTGCTAGGCTTTCACCCAGCTCTTTGGGGGTTAGGAGGAAAGGTTGGCGAGCTTGCCGAACCATCATTTCACGGTGAAGGTTCCGTCGGCATAGTCCACAACGGCAGGCTTTGCGGCGCTGATGTCGCCGGAGAGGATTGCATGACTCAGCACACGTTCCACGTTGCGTTCGATGAAACGCTGGATAGGACGGGCACCGAATTCCGGCTGGTAAGAGCCTTCGGCGATGGCATCCAGGGCGGCGTCAGACAAAGTCAGTTCCAAACCCTGGCGGGCGGCACGCTTTGCAAGTCCTGCAAACTTCAGCTTGACGATTTCTCGAATCTGCGGCTTGGTCAGGCTCTGGAACACCAGCGTTTCATCCAAACGGTTCAGGAATTCCGGGCGGAAGAATGCATGCAGGTTTGCATCAATCTCTTCCAAGGTCACGGGAGCCGTATTGCCAGAAGCCAAGCGGTCACGGAACTTTTCAGAACCCAAGTTAGAGGTCATCAAGATCAATGTATTCTTGAAGTTCACCGTACGGCCCTTACCGTCGGTCAAACGACCATCGTCAAGAACCTGGAGCAAGGTGTTGAACACATCCGGATGAGCCTTCTCGATTTCATCCAGCAGAATAACGCAATAAGGCTTGGTACGAACGGCTTCCGTCAGCTGGCCGCCCTCTTCGTAACCTACATATCCCGGAGGCGCACCAATCAAACGGCTTACCGTATGCTTTTCCATGTACTCGCTCATGTCGATACGGACCAGAGCATTCTCGTCATCGAAAAGTTCCACAGCCAAAGCCTTTGCAAGCTCCGTCTTGCCCACGCCAGTGGGGCCCAGGAACAGAAAGCTACCAATAGGAGCGTTTTCACGGCTCAGGCCACTACGGTTACGCAAGATAGCCTCAGACACAGCTTCCACAGCATCATCCTGGCCAATGACGCGGGCATGCAAGCGTTCATCCAGGTGCAACAACTTGGACTTCTCCCCTTCGCAAAGCTTAGTTACGGGAACGCCAGTCCAACGGCTGACCACCATGGAGATAGTATCTTCCGTCACCTCTTCGCTCAGGTCATCGCCCGTGGTGGACTTCGCAATAGCAGCAGACTTTTCGGCGATTTCCTTTTCAAGGTTTACAATCTTGTTGTACTTCAGTTCGGCGGCGCGGTTCAAGTCGTAGCGGGCTTCGGCCTGTTCCATTTCGGTGCGGGCATCCGCCAAAGACTTCTTCAAATCACGGATTTCGGCGAAGGCAGCTCTGCGATCCTGCCAGCGTTCCTGCATAGCCTTCACGGCGGCAGCAGTCACAGCCAAGTCCTCACGCAACTCCTTTAAGCGCTTCACGGAATTGTCATCCGTTTCCTTTGCCAGAGCCTGCTCCTCGATCTTCATCTGCAGTTCCTTACGCTGCAAGGTATCCAGAGCTTCGGGCACCGTATCCATCTGAGTCTTCACCAAACTTGCGGCCTCATCGATCAAGTCAATAGCCTTATCCGGTAAGAATCGGTCACTGATGTAACGGCTAGAAAGCTTTACCGCAGCCACCAATGCGTTATCATGCAAGCGCACCCCATGATGTGCGTCAAAGCCATCCTTAATACCACGCAAGATAGAGATCGCCTCTTCTTCCGTCGGTTCATCAACCTGCACCGGCTGGAAACGGCGTTCCAGAGCGGAATCCTTTTCAATGTACTTACGGTATTCCTGGGTGGTGGTGGCGCCAATGCAGTGCAATTCGCCACGAGCCAGCTTGGGCTTCAGCATGTTTCCCAAATCCATGGAGCCCTCGGTCTTGCCAGCGCCCACAATGGTATGGATTTCATCAATGAACAGAAGAGTGTTTCCGTCTTCTTCAAGGGCGTCAAGCACAGACTTCAGACGTTCCTCGAAATCGCCACGGTACTTTGCACCTGCCATCATGGCAGACAAATCCAGGGCGAAAAGCTTCTTGCCCTTCAAAGCGTCAGGCACATCGCCGCGATAAATTCGCTCGGCTAGCCCTTCGACGATAGCGGTCTTACCCACGCCAGGTTCACCAACGAGGCACGGGTTGTTTTTCGTCTTTCGGCTAAGGATCAAGATGACTCGACGGATTTCCTCTTCACGGCCAATGACAGGAGAAAGACGGCCATCAGCAGCCATTTCCACCAGTTCACGACCATACAACTTCAGCGGAGACTGTTCCTCGGCATTGGCGGCACCTGCAAAGGGGTCAGAGAGCCAAGTCTCCACCACTTCCACAGAACCCAGGGCATCCTCGAACACCTTGGCAATGCCACGGTCCCCAGCAAACTTCATCAAGGCCACCAGCATATCGCCCGGGGTCACCATACGGTTCACCTGACGGGCAGCCTGCACTGCAGCACGCAAAACACGGTTCAAGTCGCTATCCGGGCCCACATCCGGATTAGCCCCTTCCACACGGGGAACCTTCTGAACAAAAGGCTCCAATCGCCCGCGCAGGTCCTGGGTCTTTGCATTCTTGGACTTATACAGCTTCTTAAGGGTGGCATCGGGGCCTTCCACCAGACCCACGGCCAAATGGGCACATCCCAGATAGGAATGAGAATTACGGTCCATCAAACTCTGGGCCTTGGCCAAAACCTTTTCTGCATCGTTATTAAAATCAGACATATTTGCCTCTTTTGGCGCCCGGGGGCGTACTTTTTTTTCTTTTTTTCGCATTTACTAGTGCAAATGCCGTGCCAACAGCTATTATCGCACAAAAAAGGCATTTTTGTAAAGAAATGAGCAACAAGATGATTCAAAACGAACAAAAACGCAATTCATTTTGCGACACAACAATCGGATCCTAGGTGTGGCGCAAGCGCACCCCCTCGTCACCTCGGTCATGCCAAACTGAACTTGTTCAGTTTGTCGCGACTCCCAGTTCCTAGGTGTTGTAAAACTCAACAACACTATGTTGCCTCAGACTATTCCACTTTGTAGTTCAGGAATCTATCTTATAGATACAAAACCAAACATCCCATACACCAAATAATGACGCTCCTTGGGGGGCGTCATTATTTTTTGCTTTATAAGGCATTTTCCGAAGTTTTTTCACTTTTTTCGCCCTTTACCCTTTACAAGATAAAAGGTTTAATCTATCTTTGTGCTCGTTCCGATAAGGACCAAGCGGTCGTGGTGGAATTGGTAGACACGCTAGCTTGAGGTGCTAGTGGGAGCGATCCCATGACAGTTCAAGTCTGTCCGACCGCAGTAGAAAAGGCTCAGTGAAAACTGAGCCTTTTCTCTTTATATACTCTCCTTGCATTCAAGCCGTATACAAAAACCTCCCGAAGTTTCCCTCGGGAGGTCTTGTTCATCTCAGGGCTAGAGCCCCAAACGGGTCCAAATTACTTGGCGGTATTCACCATCATCTTCTGAGAGCCACCCACCTGCTTGAGCATGTACACGCCCTTGCTGAAGCCAGCGGCATTCAGAGCCTTAGAGACATTCTTGCCAAAGATATCCACATAGCCCAGCTGCTGACCGCGGAGGTCAAACACCTTGAATACGTTCTTGCCAGACACCTGCAGATTCAGCTTCTGAGAGCCAATTGCATCCTTGCCCAGCGGATTGGGATCAGGGGCATTTTCACCAGAGGCGAAGTTGATGTAGTCAATGTCAAACCAGTCTGCAGTGGCGGTAAAGCGCAGCACATGTTCGCCCTTAGTAAGGTTCACGTTTGCAGTAACCTTGCTATAGTCATCGAAATTCTGTTCTTCGCCTTCGGCCTTCTTTGCAGCAGGAACTGCAATATCTTCGGTAATGTCCTTGCCATCTATAGAAAGCTTGAAACTGGAGCCTCCGTCGGAAGCCACTGCGGCATACATGGTGTAAGTACCTGTTTCAGCGACATTCACGGTATATTCCAGCCATTCACCTTCAGTAATATAACCAACGACCAGCTTGTCACCCTTCTTATAGATGTCAACACCAGTTCCTTCGCGGTAATTATTGCAGGTAGCAGCACCTTCCGTATCGCAAGCATGGTTTGCTTCATCGCTTTCGTTATAGGAAGCGTAATCATCACCACGACCCGTACCCGGAACGTCAAAGTCTTCCATCTGGATGGTGCCAGGAATAGCCCAAGCCTTGCCACCAAAGGGAGACTGCGGAGTGGGAGGAGTAGTACCGCTGCCTTCGAAGCCCCAGCCCTTAATAGCCATGGTAGAGTCCTTAGAGCCCTTGAATACCAGGAATAGGTAATCAACGATACCCTTCAAGCCATCCACATCGCAGGATGTTGCGGCAAAAGTAGCCTTGGAGCCAGTGTTCTTGAGGGTACAAGTACCCGCCAGAGTGCCCGTGGGAGTGCCGGTATGAATTTCAATCTTGTCGTCGCTAGCAGTAGAAGCTGCCTCTACGGTAAAGCCCGTTGCTGCAGTACCGAAGTCAACGCCAGAAACGCGGATCCAGGATTCCTTGGTAGAAAGAGGAAGCAAGAGATGTTCGCCAATCTTGCCCGGAGTCCAGTTGGTACGACTACGGATACCCTTCTGCTTGGAGCTGGTCAGAGCCGGATACCAATCATACGGATCAAAGTTATCGATCTGCTTGGGGCCTTCCTTGGTGAAAGTCAAGGAATTCATGGAGCCGTCGGCAGCGTAAGTGAATTCATCCACGCTAACGCTACGATGGTATGCCGGAGTGGGGTTTGCAGCGCCATCTTCGGCAGGAATCTTTTCGAGGCCATCGTAACCGTTGGCAATACGACGGTCATGGTAAGCTACGTACCAGTGGCCCTTGAATTCAGCAATGCCGTGATGGTTGTTGTTATTGGCATTAATGTTTTGCCCACCAATGTTGGGGTTACCCATGAAGATACCCTTATAGGTGTAAGGTCCCATAGGATTATCGGACATACCGTAGGCAATACGCAAATCTGCAGTACTGTAGGACAGGTAGTAATTGCCCTTGTACTTGTGAATGTAAGAAGCTTCCATGGCCTTGGGACCACCGATCTTCAGAGCAGTCTTGGAGCTTACATCGAAGCCCTTCATATCCTTGTTAAGCTTGTAGATATTAAAGATGTTATTGTTATTGTCGGCAGCCGGGCGAGAATCACTGCTACCGCCACCAAAGGTAAAGTAGCCCTGGCCATCGTCATCAAAGAAGATTGCCGGGTCAAAACACCAACCGATACCGTCGCAGTCAGCAATGCCGCCACCCCAGTTGTTGATCAGTTTCTTGCCACCAGAAACCGGGTTGCTCCAGACGCCGCCAATGCTGTCGGCACCGATAAGGCCGATACCGCCACCACCGCCATCAGGGAACACAATATAAAGTCTATGGTCGTTGGGGTTCACAGCAATGCCAGAAGCCCAGATATCACCAATGCCATCTACCTTGCGGGCATCGTAAATGATACCGAAGTCGGTCCAGTTCTGCATATCCTTAGAACGGAAACCGTAAAGAGCCTTAATGTCATAACCAGAAGCATTGGCAACAGCCGGATCGTCAGAGTCAGTGATGACGTAGAAGTATTCATCATCAGCGGCGGCACCAGGGTCAGCCAGATAATGATAAGTGGAAATCGGATTATAAGCAAAAGCGGGCAGCGCCAAAACGCCAAAGCCACACATGGCTTTCATCACCAGCTTTTTCGCCTTTGAAATCGTCATAATTACTCCTTTTTGCCCCAAGGGCGTAATTTCACTCCTATAAATTACCCTCTATGGAAAAAAAGCGAATACTCCAAATTGGATATGCCTTGGACAAATTGACAATACCGCAGAAAGAAAAAGCTGGTATAAAAAAGAAGACCTGGAATAACCAGATCTTCATTTTTCGACGAATTTCGTCAATTTACGTCAGATTTTTAATTTAATACTAGAACTTGTAAGATGCGCTGACGCCAACGTGGTAAAGAGGATCCAAGAGACCATCACCATACCAGCCCGTCTCAGCACCAAATTCTGCGGCCAAGGTAAAATTCTGGGTCAAGTTCACATTAACGCCTACATCAGGAATCAGGTTAAAATAGCCTGTATAAGATCCTGAATGTCTACCACTTTCTGCAGTATACCTACCTAAATTCATGACGAAATCAAGACGCACAAAAGGCGTAAACATCCCGCCAAGCACGAAATCCGTTTCGACAGCGGCATTCAATTTCCTGGGCGGAGTCACCTCGTCTTCTCCATAAGTTTCAAGCTGAAGACCTAACTCGGAACCGAAATCCACCATTCCAAACTTCTGGGAATACTGGCCACCAAAATGGAACTTGAATTCACCATCCGAGCCAACAAGACTTTCGTTACCTACAGGGAAAGTCACATCCAGGAAACCATTGATGTTTGGAAGAAACTGGTACCGAGCCATAGCCGTCAGGTTACCGATTCCATCGGCAAAGCTATGGAAATTTCCTTTTCCGTCATAATCGTAGGGCGCATACGGAATGGCCAAAGCCAATTCCAAATTGTTCACCACGGAATATCGAGCGCCAAGAGTGAACACACCGATTCCACCTTTATTAGACATCCAGTAGTTCGCGAAGCTTAATTTTGCTTCGCCCTTACCGGCGTCCTGAACAGGATAAAGATCCCAAGTCGCAAAAGAAGATGAAACTGCCAAGGCAGCCGCTAACGCAGCTTTCTTAATCATAACTAACCTCCAAAATATTACAAACAACCTTGTTTGTGCGCAGCAAAGTACAAAAAGAGTACCGTAAAAACCACGTTACAAAAAGAACTTTAAATTTTTTTCTTAAAATTCTACATTTGGGTTGAAATGAATCGATTCGAACTTATTAAAACATCCAAGAAGTCCAAGGCCCGCCTGGGCGTGCTCCACACGGATCACGGGGACATCACCACCCCCATCTTTATGCCTGTAGGTACCGAAGCTACGGTGAAGTCCGTTACTCCGGCCCAGCTGAAGGATTTGAAGGCAGAAATCATCCTGGCCAACACCTACCACCTTTATCTGCGTCCCACCACCCCGCGAATCGCCGCCGCCGGCGGCATCCATAAGTTTATGGGCTGGGACCGCCCGGTTTTGACCGATAGCGGTGGATTTCAGGTATGGAGTCTGAAGGATTTGCGCAAGATTAAGCCCGAAGGTGTAGAATTTCGTAGCATTCTTGACGGTTCCAAGCACTTTTTCAGCCCCGAAACCGTTATGAAGGCCCAGCGTGAGATTGGCGCTGACATCATTATGGCCTTTGATGAGTGCACTCCCTACCCCAGCACGGAGAAGGAGGCGGAACATAGCTTGAATTTCACCCTGAAATGGACGAAACAGGCCATGGATTGGCTGAAGGCCAACCCGGAAATTCACGGTTACGAGCAGAAGTTCTTCGGAATTGTCCAGGGAGGCATGCATAAACACCTGAGAAAGCAGGCAATTGAACGTATTGCCGAGCTGGAACCGGATGGATTTGCCATGGGAGGCCTCTCTGTAGGCGAACCTACGGAAACCATGTATGAAATTGCAGATTTCTGCACCGACTACCTCCCGAAGGATCACGCCCGCTACGTCATGGGCGTAGGAACCCCCTGGAACCTGCTGGAACTGATCGGCCGCGGCGTTGACATGTGCGACTGTGTGATGCCCACCCGCAATGCACGTAACGGCATGCTGTTCACCAGCGAAGGCGTCCTGCGTTACAAGGCTGCCCGTCACGCTGAAGAATACGACAAACCCGTGGATCCCAATTGCGATTGCTACTGCTGCCGCAATTTCAGCCGAGCCTACCTGCGTCACCTGCACCACGCCGGCGAAAGCCTGGGCTTCACCCTGGCCAGCATCCATAACCTGCACTTTTACCTGCACCTGATGCAGGAAGCCAAGGACCATATTGCCGACGACACTTTCGAGGAATGGAGCAAGGCTAAGATCGAAATTCTGCAGAGGGATTTGCAATAAGCCAAGCCTTCATCCTGGATTTCCAAATATCCATCAGAATTATCTATAACAAGTTATAGTAAGCGCTGTGAAAAGTGCTTACTTTTTTGCTATATTTGCCCCCGAAAAATTAACATTCACCAGCAGATCTAGAACTGCTGACGATATTGGTAAACACATGCTTGATAACACCGCAGCAGATCAGGCCGCCAAGGCCGAACTGGACAGAATCGCAGCTCTCCCGACCCTTACCTTGAAGGACAAGATGAGCCTTCCTCCCCAGCGTGGAGCGGAACTTCCCCATCGAGAATACCGCACCACTATGGACGAAAGTACCGGCACCTTGACTCTGGCCCAGGCCCGCGTAGAAGCATCCCGCTGCATGAACTGCAAGAAGCCGTTCTGTACTGCAGCTTGCCCCATTGGCATGCCTATCCCCCAGTATCTCGAACTGCTGGCTGGCGGTAACGTGGAAGGCGCAGTGAAGATGATTCGCTCCCAGTCCCTCCTGCCCGCTATCTGCAGCCGCGTCTGCCCCCACGAAAAGCAGTGCCAGTCCAACTGCGCCATGGGTAAGTGCCTGAAGGATCCCAAGAAGGGTATCCACATGGGCGAAACCGAACGTTTCTGCATTGATTACGAACGTGAACACATGGGCGGAAAGACTGCTCCCGAAGTGGCAGCCTCTACCGGCAAGAAGATTGCAGTAATCGGTTCCGGTCCTGCAGGTTTCTCTGCAGCAGTGGATCTCCGTACCCTGGGTCACGACGTGACCATTTTCGAGTCTTACGACCTGCTAGGCGGCGTACTCCGTTACGGCATCCCGCAGTTCCGTCTCCCGAAGGATATTCTGGATTACGAATACTCCATCCTTCCCAAGATGGGCATCGAAGTCAAGACTGGCGTAACAGTCGGTAAGGACATTACCGTCGAAGAACTCTTCAAGCAGGGCTTTGACGCAGTATTCATGGGTAACGGTGCAGGCCAGGCCCTGAAGACCGGCACCCGCGGAGAAGACGCAAAGTGCGTCTACACCGCCGAAGAATACCTGAAGAAGGGCAACCGCGGTCAGGCTATTGAATCTGGCAAGAACGTGGTAGTCGTTGGCGGTGGTAACGTGGCTATGGACGCTTGCCGTATGGCATTCCGTCTGGGCGCAGAAAGCGTTCATTGCGTTTATCGTCGCACACTCAACGAAATGCCCGCCTGCAAGGCAGAACTTCGCGAAATCTTGAACGAAGGCGTTCTCATCAAGGAACTGCGCAACCCCGCAGAATTCGTCGCCGACGAAAACGGCCGCGTCTGCAAGGCTATTCTTGATAAGTTCCAGCTGGGCGAACCGGACGAAAATGGTCGTCCCCGTCCGGTCAAGATCGAAGGTGAATCTGAAGAAATCAAGTGCGACACTGTGGTTTTGGCCATCGGTAGCCGCGTCTCTGACGAAATCAAGAACACCACCGCAGGTCTGGAAACCAACCGCAACGGCACCTACATCGTGAAGGCTGAAGACTCTTGCGAAACCACCGTCAAGAACGTATTCACCGCAGGCGACGCCAAGCACGGTCCTCTCACCGTAGTGATGGCCATGAAGACTGGCCGCGATGCCGCTGTCGAAATCCACAAGGCTTTGATGGGCTAATCCCTAAAAGGTTTAAAGATGAAGCCCCGAGGTTCTGAACTGACCCCAAAAAGTTGGACAGTTTAAAGTTAGGATAAAACTGAGTTATGAGTCCGGTATTGTACCGGGCTCATTCCTTTTAGGCGCAGTT
>NZ_FRBE01000026.1 GCF_900142535.1 Fibrobacter sp. UWEL | reverse complement strand
GATGCACTACGTTTTACAGCCTCGTCGCTATAGACATGCCAGCTATCGTAATATTCGCCAATGTCGTTGACGTTAAAGTCGCAAATCCAGATGCTATATACGTGAGGAATGTCGTAGCGGAAACGTTCCCGTGCAGCCACATCCTCCCTGCTGTCAGAAGGATACTTTTCGCGAATGACAGCATCAAAACGCTTCTTTTCCACACACAGGAAAGCACTCTCCTGGAGGATTGCCCGTTCTACAAAAAAGGTCAGAGACATCTTCTGCATCTCGATATCAATATGCATTCCAGACTCGGTCTTAGCATGAATATCCATACGCAGGTTCAGCAAATCCGTCGCATGGACTTCCAGTTCTGAATCCAGAAAATCCACGTGGGTAATGAGGTCCGTTTTCTTATGGAGAATCGCATTCAAAAAACTGACCATGGCAGGCCCATTCTTGAGCAAGCGCTTAAATCCGGGATCAAGACGCGGATCCAGATATTTCGACTTGCTGTATTTTTCATAGAGTTCCTCGAAGCGGGACTTTTCCTGCTGAGGCGAAGCGCCAACTGCGCGCAGAGCCGACTCCAGTTTTTGATTTTCTTCAAAAGTTGCCATATAGATTCCCAGCGGGAACGCCCCCGCAAAGGCATAAGGCGGATTGACCTTACATATCTATACACGATGTAATTGCTGAAAATTTTCCAGAATTTCTGTAAAAATCTTGTAAAAACGTACGCTTGCCATAAAAATCAAAAAAAAACACAAGAAAACCGCTCGGATTTTCCGGGCGGTTCCTTTTTCAGAAGATTTTGTAGAAACATTACTTATACATGTAAACCAGTCCATTGGGGAACTTCAGTTCCTTCATGCCGGTAGTCTGCACCTGGCTTACAGATTTTACCACGCCGCCATAGAGGATGGTGCTGCCCTTGTACTGAGGTTTGAATGCGGCCGCGTCGGAACCGTAGAAGTTGTCGCTGGTATATTCCACCGTACTGCATTCAGGAATGTCCGTAGAGTAGTTACCAAAGGCCAAAAGTACGGCACCATCAGAAATCTCGTAGCCAGAGTCCGTATCGATCAGGCCGCCAGCCATATTGGAAGAGCAGCCTCCGCTGCTGCCGAAGCTCATGCCACCGCCCCAGTTGCCACCCTGGTTTCCGCCCCAGCCGCCATTATTGCCACCCCAATTGCCGCCACCCATGTTGCCGCCACCGAAGTTCATGCCGTTTTCATAGCTTTCGCCGGTGATTTCAAGGATCAACACACCACCAGTATGCTTTGCAGTACCGTTAGCGTCAAGCACATCAATCATATTGCCCTTGGCGCTAATGTAATGATAGCCGCCGCTAATGACCATGTGGCCACCAGATTCACTGAATGCAGACATGCCACCTGCATTGGGATCCTTGGGGCCGCCTGCAGCGTTCCAGCCATCGTCGGTTGCGAAGGTAGAAGTGATGCCGCCTTCAGCAAAAATCCTGTAGGATTCAAGGCCTTCCTTTGCAGTGATAATATTGACGGTAGAGCCCTTCAGGTACAAGGAAGAGTCTGCGTGAATGCCTTTCTTGGGGGTGGAAATGGACACGACGCCGGAATCCATAGTAACCGTGTAGTTAGAATGAATTGCGTCATCTTCGGTTTCCAACTTGATGTTACCGCCAACGGAGATGGTGGTATCGGACATCAAGCCCTTGCCAGATGATTTAATGTCAATGTTACCGCCAGAGATTTCCAGGCTTTCCTTACCCTTAATTGCAGTTTCCTTGGAAACAATGGTAATTTCGCCGTTCTTGATCTTAAGATCGTTACTGCTCTGGATACCGTTCATGAAATTTGCCTTGACGGTCAGCTTGCCTGTGCCCTTGATGTTCAAGTCATCCTTGGCGTAGATAACGGCCTTGGCAGTATCCTGAGTTCCATCAGCCTTCTGGTACAAGTGATTGCCATTGCCGTCTTCCACCACATTGGTGGTGCCCTTTACCAAATGAAGCACCGTCTTGTCGGCGTTCTTCACCAGGATAGCGGCATTCTGACTTTTCAAAGTTGCGTTGTTCAGATAGATGCCGGTATTACCTTCATCCTTTGTACCCGGGGTATTTACCACCACCTGGAAATCCGAGGATTCGCCGGAAATATCGTAGGCACCGGGGCAAGTAATCGTTGCGCTCTTTTCGGCAACAGTCACACATCCGTTATTGTTTTCGACGGTAGCCGTGGTGCCTGCCAGCTTCATCATAACATGAGAGACGGCCTGGTCTTCATCCGAATCGTCGTCGCCGAGAGTATTTCCGCCGGGATTCGTGTTGCCAGGATTCACGCTGCTTGAAGAAACCATTCCAGGGAACACATTGCTAGAGGAACTGATCCCTGGGATTACATTACTAGAGGAACTAATTCCAGGAATCATATTGCTAGAGGAACTGACCCCAGGATTCTCATTGCCCGGAGTTTCAGTGCCCGGGGTAACCTCGCCAGGATTTTCCGCGCCAGGATTTTCCGCGCCAGGAATTTCTTCCGTGGGCAAGCCGCTGGTAGGGTCTTCGATGTTGGGAATAGCAGGGGTATTCGGATCAGTAACCGAACTACTTTCAGAACAGGCCACAAAGCACAAAGCGGCTGATGCGGCGATCACCGGTAATTTTTTTAACCTCATATGTAACACTCCAATGCGTTATAATATATATCAACCACCCTTCTAAAAAAACACCTTTACAACGGATAGTTGGTAAAGTTTTATAAACGGCTATATTGTCCCCGCTCGGTTCTGCCATAAAGATTTTTATATTCTCCCTATGCTTTTCAAACACTTTGCCTTTAACTCCTTCGGCGTAAACTGTTTCGTCCTGAGTAATGACAAGGGCGACGCAATTCTCATTGATCCCAGCGTAAGCAACCAGCGGGAACGCGACGCTTTAGCCACCTACATCAAGGACAACCACCTAACGGTACGTCACTTGCTGAACACGCACCTGCACCTGGATCATGTGCTGGGAAACGCCTTTGTGGAACACACCTACGGGGTGAAAGCAGAAGCACACCAGGAAGACGAATTTCTGTTGGACCTGCAGGAAGAACAGAGTTCCATGTACGGATTGCCTTTTGAGGAAGCGGCGCCCCCGCTGGGCGATTACATCGCGGAAGGGGACACCGTTGGCGTCGAGGGCATCGAATTGCAAGTCATTCATGTGGCAGGACATTCCCCTGGGGGCGTTGCATTCTACCTGCCCGCATCCGACGAGACCATCGCTGGGGTGAAGAATCCAGGCCTGCTATTCTCCGGCGACATTCTGTTCGCTGGTTCCATGGGACGTTCGGACTTGTTTGGCGGTGACGAAGAAGCACTCATTAGCGGAATCAAGAAAAAACTGCTGACGCTTCCTGCGGAAACCATCGTACTGCCTGGACATGGACCTACCACCACCATCGAAGACGAACGGGATTCTTTCGCTTCGCTCTAGAATGACATTTGAGAGATGGCAGGCGCTGCACAAAATCGCATTCAGTGGATTGACGAATTCAAGGGATTCGTCCTTCTGCTCGTCTGCCTTTTTCATGTGGAGCAATCCTTCAAATGCGTAAGCCTAGGAATGGAATCCCTCAGTGCCATGCGCATGTCCGCCTTCTTCTTTATTTCCGGCGTACTGTTCAGCACCCGACGTTTCAGCGATTTCAAAAGCTACGCAACCCACAAGACGAAAGTTCTGCTCCTCCCCTACCTTTGGCTTTCCCTGCTGTTCCTAGCCCTGGATCCAGTGATGTGGAATTTTGACTGGTTTCCCCGAGCCCCCAAAATGACGGTAATGAACATCCGTCCCGAGATTCTGACCCTGCAGGATTATATCGGCTGGAATTTTGCCAAGATTTTCGTGGCGGGCAAATCTAGCATCGGGTCTGGTCCTCTTTGGTTTGTGTTTACGCTGTATTCCATCAGCCTGATGTTTTATGGAATTCAAAGTGCTACCAAACACGTCATTCTGAGCGAGCGCAGCGAGTCGAAGAATCTAGTGCATCGCATTTCCATCATCCTCATAGCCACAGCAAGCCTTACCGCCGGCTGGATCCTTTTCAAGAACCACATTCGTTTACCTCTCGGCATCGAGCGAGACTGCACTTGTCTTGCCTTCTTCGCATTCGGCTGGCTCTGCAAGGAACCCATCCAGAAATTAAGTAACGTTTCCGGCAAGGCGGGAACGATCGGGATTTTCGCAGGCACGGTGGCGGCATTCGTACTTTATTTCCTCATTGACGAAGCCCATCCCTGGTTCAGCATCATGAACAATACCCTAGGGAAAAACATCTTCCGATTTGTGGGAAGTTCCCTCTTTGGCATTGCAGGCCTGATCGGTTTATTCCAGCTACTTTCAAAACTTCCCCATGTGGCACCCATCGCTACCGCCCAAGGCATCCTGCGGAACATCTCCCGCAATGCACTGATTATCCTTGCGGTTCACTGGTGGGTTCTTCTGGTGTTGCGAATCATTTTCAAGACAGAGCTGGACAAGCCCGGCATCGCCTACTTGTCCATTCCCGTCGTAGCAGTAATTGTCCTAGGCGCCATCCCACTATTCAGAAACAAGCTGTATAAGCTCCTGGGGAAAGAAAAAATCTCATGCAAGGAAAGCCTGAGTATTAAATAACAAGCTCTTGACTACATACTGCACAAATTGTATCTTTAGGATATGGCAAGAGCACGTAAGACAATTACCCCGGATCCGTATGCAAAACCAGTTGGAAAAGTTCTCTCCCCCGAGCAGAGTCTTCCAGGCAGATTGCGCCAGTTTCAGGAGCCCTCCCGTGCAAACTTCGAACTGGTAAGCCAGTACGGTGCCGCCGGCGACCAGCCCAAGGCAATCGCCCAGATTAGCGACAGCTTCAAGCAGGGCGAACAATTCCAGACGCTGCTTGGCGTAACCGGTTCCGGCAAGACGTTCACCATGGCAAACGTCATTAAGAACGTAGGCAAGCCCACCCTGATTCTTACTCACAACAAAACTCTTGCCGCCCAGCTCTATCAGGAATTCAAGGCATTCTTCCCCAAGAACGCGGTGGAATATTTCGTCAGCTATTACGATTATTTCCAGCCGGAAGCCTACATTCCCCACACAGACACGTTTATTGAAAAAGACGCCAGCATCAACGACGAAATCGACAAGCTGCGTCTGCGAGCAACCGCCAACCTGCTGACCCGTCGCGACGTGATCATCATCGCTTCCGTCAGCTGTATTTATGGCTTGGGCAGCCCCGCCGAATATTTCGACCTGATGGTCCGCATCAAGAAAGGGGACATCAAGGACCGCGACGATTTGCTTCATGAGCTGGTACGCATTCAGTACACCCGCAACGACTTTAGCCTGGAACGCGGCACCTTCCGCTGCCATGGGGACGTGATTGAAATCCACCCCAGCTACGACGAAGACGGCATGCGCATCGAGCTGTTCGGCGACGAGGTGGATCGTCTGGTGCGCTTCAACATCATTACCGGCGAGGTCATCCAGGAACTGGAAGAAATGACCATCGCTCCCGCCAAGCACTTCGTCACGAAAGAAGAAGGCCGAGCCGGGATCCTGCAGCGTATGCAGTTGCAATTGACGGACCGCCTTGCCGAACTGGACAAGGAAGGCAAGGTCCTGGAATCCGCCCGACTCTCCAGCCGCACCCGCTACGACATGGAAATGATCCGCGAAACCGGTATGTGCAGCGGCATCGAGAACTATTCCGCCATTATCGAAAATCGCGAGCCCGGCACACGCCCCTTTACCCTCATCGACTACTTCGGCGATGACTGGCTCTTGATGGTGGACGAATCCCACGTAAGCATCCCCCAGGTGGGCGGCATGGCCGAAGGGGACAAGAGCCGCAAAACCACTCTGGTGAATTACGGATTCCGCCTGCCCTGCGCCCTGGACAACCGTCCCATGAACTTCAAGGAATTCGAGTACATGTACCCCAAGCAGGTGCTGTTCGTCAGCGCCACTCCCGGCGAATACGAACTGGAAAAGACAGGCGGCGTGGTAGCCGAACAGATCAACCGCCCCACCGGCCTTCTGGACCCGAAGATCGAGATGTTCCCCATCCAGGGACAGATGGACGTGTTGCTTTACCGCATCGAGGAAACCATCAAGAATGGCGACCGCGTGCTGGTCACCACCCTTACCAAGAAAATGGCCCAGGACCTGACCGACTATTTTGTGGAAGCGGGTATCAAGGCCAAGTATTTACACAGTGACATCAAGACCCTGGAACGTCACGACCTCATTAAGGGACTGCGTACTGGCGAATTCGACGTGCTGGTAGGTATTAACCTGTTGCGCGAAGGCCTAGACCTGCCGGAAGTCAGCATGGTGGCCATTCTGGACGCCGACAAGGAAGGCTTCCTCCGCAATTACCGCAGCCTGATCCAGACTATGGGCCGCGCGTCCCGAAATGTCAACGGCACTGTCTTGCTGTTCGCAGACAACATGACGGACAGTCTCCAGAAGGCCATCGACGAAACCGTTCGTCGCCGCAGCCTTCAGGAAGAATTCAACAAGGAACACGGCATTACACCCAAATCCGTATCCCGCAAGCTGGAAGGGGACCTGGTCATCAACGATCCCCTCATGGATCTGTGGCGCGGGGACAAGACTCCCAAGGCCGCCGAGGATCCGGATTACGATGCGGATTACGGCCTGGGTAACGAGGATGATAACGACGAGAAGCCGCTATTTGAAGGCGCCCCCCTGGGTAAGCCCAAGAAGACCTCCGGCCGCAAGAGTACAGCCAAATCCGCCAAGCTTTCCATCGAGGAATTGGAACAGCAGATGAAGGCTGCCGCCGCCAAGCTGGACTTTGAGGAAGCCGCCCGCCTCCGCGACCTGATTCGTGACATGGGGAAATAACCTCCAAAACGTTCAAATGATACACAGAACCGCATATTTTGCGGATTTTTAGTCACATAAAGCTTCTTTTTACACTAATTTGCCCTTTTAGACAGTCCGTTTTGGAATATTTTTGTGTATTTTTCAAGGGCAAAAAACATATAGAGAGGATTTAACTATGAGTTACAAATTTGCAAAGTCTCTTCTGGCAGGTTCTCTGCTCGCTATGGGTGCTTTCGGCCTGGTCGCTTGCGGCGATGACGGTAGCACCACCAAGCCCAACTCCGGCGCAAACAACCCGATCTCCGTTGATTCCCGTCAGGACGCATCCATCTCCTTTACCGGCTTGAACGTTGTGAACGCTGGTACCCAGGTGAAGCTGACCGGTTCTATCGGCCTCGCTTTCGCAGACACTACTAACGCCGCTTCTGCAAACCTGCAGTTCACTGGCGTGACCATCCAGATCGGTAAGGTGGTTGGCACTGGCGTGAATACCATTTCCGCACAGCCCACCTTCGCTCTGCCTGCATTCCCCACCAACAAGAGCATCTCTCTGACCGAATCCAACGTGATGTTCAACCTGCAGGATCCGTCTCTGACTGAATGCGGCGAATACCAGTTCATCATTACTGCAACTGCAAATGACGGTTCCAGCAAGAAGGATTTCTCTAACACCCAGACCATTAGCTTCAGCCGTCCGGAAATGTACTGCGCAGCAAACAACACCCCTGCAAGCAGCGCTTCTACCACTCCGGCTAACAGCCCCGTCATGGTCGCCTGCCCCGAAGTAACTCTGTCTACTGAATTGGCTCCGGGTCTTGACATTGCCACCTGTACGGCATCCGCTTCTACCACCGCCGACATCGTGGTTAAGAAGTCCAAGTCCAACAGCGGCGACGACTACTCCATCACTAGCGGCAACGGCGCAACCTTCTCTATTATCAGCAACACAGATGAATACGGTCAGGACTACTGGCCGGACCAGAACCCCGTAAATGGCGGCGTTGTCCACATGAGCGATTTCAAGTACAAGACCATTACCGGCACTACTCTTGTCAACATGAAGGAAAACTACACTTTCGATATCTACGTCGGTAAGACCAAGGCCTTCAACGAAGCAACTGGTGCAGGTTTCTTCGCCTTCGCAATCAACGAAGCAAAGATCGGCAACAACGGCAACTACACCGTAAAGATGACTGTCTACAAGGTACAGTAATCTAAAGCTGAATAAACCTTTTAAAAGGCTCTTCGCAATAGCGGAGAGCCTTTTATTTACCCCCACTTTTTTCTATCTTATGTCCCGAATTTAACACGCCCGGAAGGTCCGGGCACAACTGGAGTACACTATGCTTAAGAAGCTTTCCAACTTCCCCGGTATCAAGGGTCCCGTCGTTACCATCGTCATGGACGGTTACGGCATCAACAACAACGAACAGGGCAACGCCATCAAGGCAGCTCGTCAGCCCACCCTCGATAACCTCTTCAAGGCCTACCCCAACGTTCTCTTGAACGCACACGGCCGCGCCGTGGGTATGCCCACCAACGAAGACATGGGTAACTCCGAAGTCGGTCATAACGCCATCGGTGCTGGCCAGGTTTACAACCAGGGTGCAGCTCTCGTTGCAGACGCAATCAACTCCGGCGACATCTTCGGCCGCGACGCTTGGAAGGAAATCTCCGCAAACGTTCGTGAAAAGAACACTGTTCTTCATTTCATCGGCCTCTTCTCCGACGGTAACGTTCACTCCAACATCGCTCACCTGAAGGCCATGGTCGCACAGGCCAAGAAGGAAGCCGTGAAGAAGGTTCGTATCCACATTCTTCTCGACGGTCGTGACGTTCCTGAAACTTCCGCTCTTGACTACGTTGAACCCTTCGAACAGTTCCTCTCCGAACTCCGCTCTGGCGAATTCGACGTTTGCATCGCTTCTGGCGGTGGCCGTATGCAGATCACCATGGACCGTTACAATGCTAACTGGAAGATGGTTGAAACCGGTTGGAAGACCCACGTTCTGGGCGAAGGCCGTCAGTTCGAATCTGCCAAGCAGGCTATCGAAACTCTCCGTGGCGAAACCAAGGCTATTGACCAGGATCTGCCTCCGTTCGTAATCGCTGCTAACGGCCAGCCCGTTGGCACCATCAACGATGGCGACTCCGTGGTGTTCTTCAACTTCCGCGGTGACCGTGCAATCGAAATCACCCGCGCTTTCGAAGAAGAATCCTTCAATGAATTTGACCGCGTTCGCGCTCCCAAGGTTTGCTACGCCGGCATGCTCCAGTACGATGGCGACCTGAAGCTCCCCAACCGCTTCCTGGTTCCTCCTCCGGCAATTAAGGAAACCTCTGGCGAATGGTTCGCAGAAACTGGCGTTAAGCAGTTCGCTTGCTCCGAAACTCAGAAGTACGGCCACGTGACTTACTTCTGGAATGGTAACCGTTCCAGCAAGTTCGACGGCGAAACTTATCTCGAAATCGAATCCGACGTTGTCCCGTTCGAACAGCGCCCCTGGATGAAGGCTGCAGAAGTGACCGACGCTATGATCGAAGCTATCAAGAGCGGCAAGTACCAGACTCTGCGCTGCAACTACCCCAACGGCGACATGGTAGGCCACACTGGTTCCTTCCGTGCAGCAACCATGGCTATCGAAGCTGTGGATATCGGCCTTGCTCGTTTGCTCCCGGTGATCGACGCAGCCGGCGGTGTTGCAATCATCACTGCTGACCACGGTAACGCCGACGAAATGTACGAAATCGACAAGAAGACCGGCATGCCCAAGGTGAACAAGGATGGTTCCTTCAAGGCTAAGACCAGCCACACCTTGAACAAGGTTCCCTGCATTCTTTACGATAACGTCACCGGCGGCAAGCTGGGTCTTAAGGAAGGCAACTGGGGTCTGTCCAACTTGGCAGCTACCACCGCTAACCTCCTCGGCCTCGAAAAGCACGAAGCCTGGGACGAATCTATGTTGATCGTTAAGTAATCAAGCGCAACGATTCGTCTACACCGACTTTTGTCGGTGTTAAAAAAGGAAGCCCCAAAGGCTTCCTTTTTTGCTGGCTTCTAATCCCTATTGGAAGTTACTAGACACTAAAGTGTCAAGTAACTTTAGCCAAAGCGATTTCGTTCACCGATTGATGGTCTAAAGACCATCTCCCGTGCTAAAGCACGGAGGTTCACGAGAAGCCTGGGATGACTCCATGCTGGTTATCAAGTAATCAACAGGTCATGCTGGACCATGTCATTCTGAGCGAAGCACCAAAGGTGCGAAGTCGAAGAATCTGTTCGGCATCAAACAACTTGAAAAAGGTCGGACTCAAGTCCGGCCTTTTTTCTATACTTAACCTGATGAGAAAAATTCTAGTCGTTATTTTGTTCGCAGTTGTAGGTGCTTCGGCAGATCGCACTCTTCCTAAGATGAACTTGAATGTCGCTACCATAGGATACTCTTCTCTTGGACGTGTTGAGGCAAGTGCTCTTCATTTCCGCATGGGAGAAAGTTTTTTTTCCGGCATCAACCCGCTTCGATTTGATATTCGAACAAGCTATGACAAAAGCGAGTACGATGAAGACCCTATTTCATTGGGCTCCCCCATAGTCACCGTTCCCGCAGCGGGCTTGGCCTTTTTATGTTTTGCGAATAAAGCCCCTCAAACGGTTGGCATCGTCTCGGCCGTAGCTGCATTTTTAGCTTCTGGCGAACTAGGTTATCGTTTTTTGAATTTTGATTATTTCAGACTTTCTGTTTTCGAGTCCCACGTATTCGAATGGTGGCTATACAAGAAAAACAACAAATGGCACATGGACGAAGCGGGCTGGGGACAGGAGCTCGGCCTAGAAATGGAATTTCCTCACGTAATGCTAGATGGCGGGGCTCAGTTTGAAATCACCAACAAGCAAAAAGGTATGGGCTGGTTTGTAAGAGTCAAGCTGATTGATATTTTTGAATTATTCCAATAGTACTAGATTTGTTTGGATTTCAATAATCGCACTATTTTTCCAGCATTTCGGTTTACTTGTCCCTAAACACTTCGCCGGCGATGTCCTTGCCAGGGCCGTTGCTGCCCTTGGAATGCTTTACCTGGTATCGCATATCCTCACGGCCAGGAACAAACTTCACGTCTGCTTCCAGCTTATAAGCGCCATGGGAACCCTTGATCTTGAATCCCCCGGGGATTTCCTTTAAAGTACAGTACTTCATGTCCGGTGCTTCAAAGTCGATGTCGTTCCAGGAAGGGTTACTCACTTCCTTCTCATCCATGGCCATGTTCAGAGAGCTGATGTAGGTATCTCGGGCAAGAGCCAGGTCTTCCTTGAATTCGCGATAGACGTCCATGTCCCCGTCGTAGGCGTAAACCTTGGGCTGGGCAAGCAGAACCAATGCCATAAAGGCGAAAACAAGAACCGATAGAAGGGAGAAATTCTTTTTCATGCCCCTTAATTTAATAATTCCTGGAGTTTAACGCTCATTTTTTTATATATTTGTGCCACGCTCAACACCTGCCCAGGTGGTGGAATGGTAGACACTGGGGACTTAAAATCCCTTGGGGGCAACCTCGTGCGGGTTCAAGTCCCGCCCCGGGCATTAATTGAGCAAACCTTTAGACCAGCGAGGTCACCATGATTGATTTCTATCCGAACAGCATTTACTACCCCCGCGAAGCAGTCGAGGAGAAGCTTGCCAAGGGCGAACTTCAGAAGACTGAAAAGCACCTGATTGGCTGGACGGAACGCCACCGCGGCGAAATCTGGGACTGCGCTCGTGACGACGCTGACGAACCCACCGACGAAATTCTCCTGGACAATCTCCGTGCCCTGCTCCTTTGCAAGGGTTCCCTGCAGCCTGCCGCCGAACTGGGCGACATGATCAAGGAAATCAAGAAGGAAGAATGGTACCAGAACGAAAAGGAAAAGGAAGGCGGTCACGAAGACACCGAAATGGTGGCTGACGAATGGCGTGCCAAGTACTTGATCAAGTGGCGCGAAGCCCGTATGTTCGAAGCCTTCATCCTCATCGAAAAGAAGGCCGACCAGCTTCTTAATATTTTGAAGTCCAAATAAACGGGACTATAAAATCCGTTTTTCCACTGGTGCTGCGACGGTAGCGCCAGTATTTTTTTATGTGGTCCTGAAGACGCTTGCCCAATTCCAGATCGTCTGTATCGGACATGATGGAATCCACCTGGAAGATACCCAGGGAATCCACGGAAAGAATCAACCTAGCGTGGACGTCGGGAACGGTAGTTCTCTTGCGGTAGTTGCGCCAGGCCTTCTTGAAATGTTCATTGGCAAGCCAGTGGAGGCCTGCGGCACGGCCCTGCAGGAAGCGGGCCATCTGTTCCATATCGCGGCCGGCGGAATTGTCCAGTACTTCGATATCGGATACTTCCGGAAGAATCATGCGGCCCACAAAAGGCGTTTCCACCTTGTGAACATCTTCCACTTCAACCTGACGCACATCTACGGGAGTCTTGTACGGATTCCTGGGCATCAAGAGAACACCCGCAACCATGGCGAGGAACAGCATGATGATGAAGATGCCAAACAGATTTCTAAAAAACATTAAATCTTACCTTGTTCAATCGCCTTGATACACAGCTGCAAGGACTTGTGGCCATTGTAGTAGTTCCAGGTCGGTTCAAAGACGATGGACACAGGAGTAGTGCCCGTAAGAAGCCCCTTCCGCTTGCGCAGACCAAAGGCAATAGCCTGGAATACCGGGCTACCCGCCTGGGAAATTTCCATCTGCAGGTGTCCACCAGGCAATTCGCGGAAGCGATGCACCTTCACGTTATCTGCACGGAATGTGGGATAGGGAAAGTTACCGCCGAAGGGTTCCAGCAAATCCAGGAAACCAAGAATGGGCATGGTCTGACTGACGTTTCTGCCTTGTGCTACCGGCATGTACTGGGAGGTTTCCACCACCAGTTCATAGAGTGCCACCTGAATGTCGAAGGGATAATCTTCCGTAACGACCGTTTCCTCGCCGGTGTAATTCTGGTCGGCCGCAGATACTTCCAGACGCTTGCGGAGTTCGTCGATCTTATCGGCGGTAAGGGAGAAGCCAGCGGCGTTGGCATGTCCGCCCCAGCGGTCAAACAAGTCCCTGCATTCAAAGAGAGCGCGATGCCAGTTAAAGCCAGGAACAGCACGAGCGCTGGCATGAGCCACACCGTCCATAATGGACAGGACTGCTGCCGGACGATGGTATTCCTGGGCAAGCTTTGCGGCAACGATGCCAATGACCCCGACGTGCCAGTTCTCGCCGGCAACCACAAGGACGGTAGGCAGAGTTTCGCCATAGACAAGCTTGACCTGTTCCATAGCCATGTCCGTGATTTCTGCTTCCTTCTGCTTGCGTCGGGAATTCCAGTTCTTGAGTTCCGCCAGCAGTGCGTTTGCCTGGGCCCGGTTAGGACTCAGTAACAGCTTGAGGGCCGGGTCCGGCCGCTCCATGCGGCCCGGTGCGTTCAGCACCGGGGCAAACTTGTACATGACGTCGATGCCGCCTACGGTACTTTCCGGCTTCATGAGAGCGGAGTACATTTCCTGCAGGCCAGGCCATGGGCTGTTCTTCAGCTGGGCAAGACCCGCCTTGGTAAAGAATCTATTCTCGGGCGTCATCTGGACCAAGTCCGCCAATGTCCCGAGGGCCACCAAGTCCAGGAACTTTACAGGACGCGGCATGGACAAGCGGGAATACAAGGCGCAAATAAACTTGTAGGCAACGCCTACACCGCACAGTTCCGGATTTTCGTAAGGATCGTCTTCCTGATGGGGATCCAGCAGGACGTCGCAAATCGGAAGCCCCTCTCCAGAGGGTTGATGATGGTCAATCACCATCACCGCCATTCCCAATTCCTTAGCGTGGGCAATTTCAGCATTGGCCGTAATGCCTGTATCCACCGTCACCACATAGCGGGCGCCGGCCTCATACATTTCGTCTACTGCGGAAACAGAAAGTCCGTAACCGTCACCAAAGCGATTGGGGAGCCTCCAGTCCGAGACGATTTTTAAATCCTCGAAAGCCTTGGTCAGCAGGGTCACAGAAGTCATTCCATCCAGGTCGTAGTCGCCAAAGATAAAGACCTTCTCGCCCTTTTCACGAACATCCAAAATCCACTGAACGGCATCGTCCATGCCCTTCATGGTAAAAGGATCCAGTTCGTCTTCGGCGCTTCTGCACAGCAGTCGATACGCATCCGTGGGAGTATTGATGCCTCTGGACACCAGGAATCGGGCTACCACATGGGGTATCCGCAATCCGTGGGCAAGAGCCGTAGCTCTGCGTTCGTCCAAGGCAACGCAGTCCATTACTTGTAACCCTCGAAAAGTTTCAGGGCCAGAGTCTGGAGACTCATGGTGGTCGTCGCACGACGGGACTCAATACGGGACATGGTTTCCTGAATGTCCACCAGGGCAAGTTCCAATGCCGTAGCGTCAATACGGGGGAAGTTCTTCAGTCCGATACTTGCGGTGGTCGTAGGCATACGCAAAGGTGCACCGCCCAGCTCCCTCAGGAGGTCCGCCACCAGGAAGGACATGACTTCCAGGAAACGATTTGCCACATAAGGATCTTCCAGGGAAGCTTCCTTCAGGGCAAAGAACAAATCGGTATAATCCTGCAACAGGGACTTCCGGATGAAATCCACAGCCAGGGGGTTCCACTGCTCGCAGAGGGGCGCATAATAGAGCGCCTTGCCTGGGGAACCCACCGCCATGCCCACCACATCGTCGGTGAGCATAGTACGGTCAAAATCTTCATCTGCCACGCGGGCGGCTTCCTTCTGGACTTCGTCATCCGTCAAAGGCAACAGGTGCAGCGCAAGGCATCTGGAGCGGATGGTCTGAAGCATCTTCTCGCGGGAAGACGTGGTCAGGATAAAGTAGGTGTCAGGAGGAACATCTTCCAGCGTCTTCAGGAAGGCATTGCTTGCCGCTTCGTTCATGCGGTCTGCTTCAGCAATAATCACCGTACGGACACGGTCACCTCTCATGGCAAAACTGCTGGTCATGGTACGCATCAGCTCTACGGAAATGAAGGCTGCCGCACTGAAGATGTCTACACGATAAGGATTCTTGATAATTTCCTTGATGTAGTCCTGCTTAATATCTTCGATGGTCTTGGCAGTGCTTCGGGCGGTAGCGTCTTCCGCCTTTTTCGCGCGAGCTTCTGCCGCTTCCAGAGGGATGATCCAGTTTTCGGTTGCACCGCTTTCGGCAGCCATACGGCAACCGAAACAATGACCGCAAGGTCTACCTGCGGGATCCGTACACTGAAGGGCCTTGGCAATTTCCATCGCCAGAGCCTTCTTGCCAATGCCTGTGGGGCCATCAATCAGGATAGCCTGGGGGAATCGATTTTCCCTCAATGCGGACATCAGGCGGATTCTCGCCCTTTCCTGGGATACAGGACCTTTTAAACTGTAATCAATCATTTTGTATTTAACCACTGCAAAGGATCCACGGTCTGCGTTCCTTCGCTAACTTGGAAGTACAATTTAATTCCATTTAAGGAACCGATGTCGCCCACTTCGCCAATTTCCTGGCAATTTTGCACATTGGCGCCTTCTTTTACTCGAATTGACTTCATATGGCCATATACGGAATAGGTTCCGCCCGGATGTTCAATAATCACGGAGGGGCCACGACCATCAATTTCTGCCACCATGGCAACAGTTCCTGCGGCGGCCGCACGGACCATTCCGCCACGCTTACCGCGAATTTCCACACCCAGGTTACGAGTCATGATATGTAGGACCGGATGTTCCTGAAGACCATAGTTGCTGATGATTTCACCTTCCATAGGCTTACAGCGGGGTCCTTCCGTAGCGGCCACCACAACCTTGGGCTTTGTCACCACCTTCTGGGGCTTAGGTTCTTCCTTCTTTTTCTTCTTATCCTTGGCGGCCTTGTCCTTCGCTGCCTTCTCGCGAGCAATTCGTTCCGCTTCAGCCTTCTTGGCGGCCTCGATTTCCTTCTTGCGGCGGGCTTCCAACATCTTGATCAAGGCTAGCATGGTCTTCTGGTTCTGCTCGAATTCCTGAAGGGCACGGCGCTGCATGTTCTGGTCCTGCTTCAGGTTCTTCAGCATTTTTTCCTGACCGTTCATCTGGGAAACCAGGCCCTTTTCTTCGGCGGCCTTCTTGGACTGAAGATTCTTCAGTTCCGCCAGATGGGACTGTTCCTGTTCCGCCTTTTCGTTACGTTCAATGACCAGCCTCTGGAGATACTCCACCTCGTCACGATCCTTACTTAGCACGTAACGGACCCAGTAAGCCTGACGTTCAGGGTTCCCTTCTTTCGTTAGGAGATCCATCAGCACCTTGGCCTCGCTGCTGCGGCCTTTTACATACAACGTTCTGACACGCTTGGTCATGACGGCCTTTCGTTCCGTGATTTTCTTGTCCAGCGAGTCAATTTCCGTAGAAAGCCTAACCAGAGCGTTCTGCAACATATTCTCGCTCTTGGTCAGTTCGTTAATGTAGACGCGGGTCTGGTTCAGGTTCTGGTCCAGAAGGGAGATGGTATTCAGCACGCCTTTTTCTTCCGTTTCAAGAATACTCAATTCCTGACGGCGTTTGGCCAAGTCCGATTCCAGCTTTTTCAGAGCATCCTTCTGTTCCTTGATCTGGGCATCCGTCTTTTGGGTAGCCTGCTTCACATTATTCTTTGGTGCAGGCTTTGAAACCGTCTTTGGTGCAGGCTTAGAAGAAGCCTTGGGAGCGCCAAGACTTACGCCGACAAAAAAGCAGAGGATGAAAAGGAACAGGCGCATCCGTTAATCCTGTTCACTACGTTTGACTTTCAGGAACTTGCGCACCGTGCTGAAGCTGAAATATCCGGAAAGGAAGGTGACCAACAAGACGACCGCCACAAAGGCAAAGCCAACGCCCTGGGCATAAACGCTAATAATGGGCAGGGACTGGGTCAGGGAACGGATGGTGGCAAAAAGCAGGACCACAGCAAAACCACTTCCTAAAAATCCCTGGATAGCACCCTGGAGCACAAAGGGAAACTCAATAAAGAAGTAGCTGCCGCCAGCGTATTTCATATTCTCCACCAGCAACTTTCTGGACAAAAGGGAAAGTCGGACGGAATTGCAGATAATCAAAGAAAGGGTAATCAGGAGAAGCACGCTAATGCAAATGGGCCAGAAGATCATCTTGAACTTCCAGGCGGCAATTTTTTCCACCCATTCCACAGGAGCCTGAACTTCTTCAAAATAGTCTTCGCTGGAAAGGGCGTTCACAAGACCCGCCAGGTCCCCAGGGTTCTGGTTTTCTTCTTTCACCGTCATGCGGAAATAAGGCGGCAGGGGATTTCCTTCCACCAACTCCAGCATTTCCGCAGAGAAATGACTTCTAAAATCCCTCAGGGCAGAATCCGCACTAATGAAGCTGACGGAGTCCACATACTTGCGGTGTTCCAGTCGTTCACGAATCACCTTGACGGAATCCATGGACACGTCATCCGGCAAGAACGCTTCCACCGTGTAGAGGTTCTTTTCGGCGTCCAGAAGCCGCATGGCAGCCCCTAAAGCAGTGAGGGAAGAAGCAAGAAGTAAAGAACACAGGAAGATGGTCACCAACGACGGGAAAATCACCGAACGATGTTGCCTCATTCCGCGGAAAGATTCCGATATTAAATAACCTAGTTGTCCGAACACAAAGCGAATTATAACTAAATTTATGGCAGTTCTTTTCGAGACGACTATGGGAAACATCGCATTAAAGATAACGGCACTGCTTTTTGGCATCGCAATCTGGTTTATCGTGATTTCACGACAGGATTATCAGTTGGTCCTGGAAGTTCCGCTGAACTTTGTAAAGCTTCCCGAAACAATGGCTATTGCCTCCAAGCCTCCTCACACCATCCACATTACCGTGGAAGGCAAGACTTGGGACTTGATCCGTCTCCATCGCGAAATTACCAAGGGTAATGCCAGCGCCGCCACCATGGTGGTAGACCTGCAGAAAGCAGAACTAGGCGCCACCCGCATTCACCTGGACCAGAAGAATTTCTTTGCGCCGGGCTTTTCCAACGTCAAGTTCATTGAACCCGAAAGCCGCCTGCTTTTCATTGACCTGGATTTGGACACTCGCATTGTCCGCAGCGTTCCTGTCAAGGCGAACACAGCCATTAACGCAGCCCAAGGCTACCTGCTGGCAGACGATCCCAAGATTACTCCGGACGAAATCCAGGTCTCTGGCGCTCGCAATGCGCTGGCAAGAATCATCGACATTCCCACGGACTCCATGACCTTCGATACCCTCAAGGGAAGCAAGGTCTTTACAGTCCCCCTGAATTTCGACGCCTTCCCCAGTTTTGTATCCCCCAGCGATTCCAGCGTCAAGATTGCGGTAAACATCCAGAAGATGGGTTCCAAGACATTCGAGAAGGTTCCCGTCTCTCTCATCGGCTTCTACGATCGTAGCATCTACAGCCTCTCTCCGGATACCGTCACTGTAGAAATCACCGGCGGTGAACAAGTTCTGGATTCCATCACCAAGGAACACATCGAGCTGATTATGGAATTCAACCGCTTCGCCATCGAAGACGCCGACAGCCTTTCCCCCACCACCAAGTTGACTCTGCCTCCCTCCGTCAATCGTGAAAAGTCCATCAAGGCTATTGAAGTTCGCCCGGACAAGGTTTACCTGAAGAAGAAGGAAGTCAAGGTGGAGTCTAAAGCAGAAGCAGTCGAGGAGGCCGCACAATGATTTGGCTTGGTATTGAATCCAGCTGTGACGAAACCGCCTGCGCGATCCTGCAGGACGAACCCCTCAAGGTTCTTTCCAACCCGCTTTACAGCCAGATCGACGAACACGCCCTCTACGGCGGTGTGGTTCCCGAAATCGCAGCACGAGCACACCTGCAGAAGATTGTGCCCGTGGCAGAAGCTGCCGTCAAGGAAGCGGGCATCAAGATGGAAGACATCGACGCCATCGCCTACACCACTGGCCCGGGCCTTATGGGACCGCTTCTCGTAGGAGCAAGTTTTGCAAAAGGTCTCGCCCGCGACCTGAACATTCCCGCCTATGGAATGAATCATCTGGAAGGTCATCTTGCAGCCGCCTGGCTTAGCAATCCGGACATTGAACCGCCCTTCCTGACCCTCACCGTCTCTGGCGGCCATACGGAGCTGGTTCTGGAAGAACCGGGCTTCAAGTACACAAGCATTGGACGCACCCGTGATGACGCCGCCGGCGAAGCTTTTGACAAGTGCGGCAAACTGCTGGGCCTGAAGTATCCCGCAGGCGCCACCATTAGCCGTCTGGGTGCCAATGGCAACCGCAAGTTTGTGGAGTTTCCCCGTGCGCTCCGCGGTCATGACAATTGCGAATTTTCCTTCAGCGGATTGAAAACCGCAGTTCTCCGCTATACGGAAACTCACGATCCCGAATACATCCAGGCAAATCTGGGAGACATCTGCGCCTCCCTGGAAGACGCCATCGTAGATAGCTTGGTGACCAAGACCATCAACGCCCTGAAACTGACCAAGATGAAGACCTTGGTCATGGGTGGGGGTGTGAGCGCCAACGCCTGGCTTCGCACCCGCCTGCAGGACTACTGCGGCAAGCACGGCATTCGCTTCTGCATTCCCGATCGTAGCCTGAGTACTGACAACGGCGCTATGATCGCTGCCGCCGCCATCCGCCGCGTCAAGCAGAACAAACTAACATCGGTGGACGTGGTCAAACCCTGGATGCCCCTAGCGTTGTAACGTGATTTAAAATACGGAAAAGTGACTTAATTCATTTTCTTGGTAGTTTGTAGCAACAAACTTCGTTTGAATTACGTATATTGGTATCCATGAGTTACGAGGTATCCAGAGTCATTCCCTTTATCGCAGCCGCCTTCATGGCGGTCTCTTCGGCTATGGCCCAGGACACCCCCCTTCAGGCAAAGGACGTGGACGTCTTCCGTCCCGAAAAGCGAGAAACCACCGTCAAGATGGTGGACTCCTCCAAGGCAAACGCAGTTACCTTGGACGTGAACGTGTTCTCCGACGGCTTTACCGGTTCCTACTACATTCTCTGGGATCAGGTCGATCTTTCCGAAGAAATGAAGAAACTCATGACCACCCGCGACTTCGCCCGTGATGAATTCTTCATGCAGAACATCGACCGCGAACAGTTCGAGCAGGAACGCTTGCTCCAGCTTTTCGAAGACCGCAAGAAGGAATACTTCCTGATTTTCCCGGAAGAAGCCATGAAAATGCTGGAAGACTTGAATAAGGACAAATAGTCCAGCCCTATGTTCTCGCCCGAAAAAGAATTTAGCCTCTGGAACCTGACCGGTTTCGCAGGCAATCCCGCACAATTATTCAAGACTATTGAAAGCACCCACACCTACATGAAGGTGCAGGCTGCCTCCGGCGCCATCCAGCCGGGAGCTCTTGTGGTCGCCGATAGCCAGAGCGCAGGCCGTGGCAGGCACGAACGGACCTGGGCCTCCCCCGAGGGCAAGAACCTCTACTTCAACATCCTGATTCCTCTGGACGGCATACCCCTCAACACAACGCCCCAGATCACCCAAGTGGCAGCCCTCACCTTTGCGGAAATATTCCAGAGCCTCCAGGACCTTGGCGAGCCCCGCGGGGACGATCAGCACGAATTAAAAAAAACAGCCAGCCAGGCGGTCCAACGCGTCACGGTGAAATGGCCCAATGACATCCTCTTCGGGAGAAGTAAGTTCTGCGGCATCCTGGCAGAAATCGTCTTCCAGCAGGGCAAGCCCGCTTTCAATCTTGGCGTTGGCATCAACGTGAACAGCGACCCTCAGGACTACGCTTTCCTGGGCCGTGAAGTCACTACCCTGAAAGCCATTGCAGGTCACGCCATCAACCGCGAGAAACTCCTGCAGGCTCTTATCGGCCATCTGGAACGCGCCATCGGGCAGTTTAAGGCATTCGGCATCTCCCCGTGGGTTGCCGCCTGGAAAAAGATGGACCAGTTCATCGGCGCCCGCGGAACCATCGTGGCGAACAACCGCTGTACGGACGAGAACCGCAATAATGGCGAAGGCTCCATCAAAAAATCGGGCCGCATTCTGGATATGCAACCCGATGGAAGTCTACTGTTCCAGACCGACGACGGAGAAGTACAGACAGTCTACTCCGCGGATCTGGAAATCTAGCCTTTCAAAAATACAAGCTTATTTATCTCGACGGGTCTTAAAGAAGACGCTTCCCGCCAACGAAACCGCCAGGACCACAATCATGGCAGTCAGGCCCATGTTTACCAAGTCCACATACTGTCCGGCGTAACCCGTTTCCAGCAGGAACACAAAGATCAGGGCGACGATGGCGCCAGTGGCACCCATGCGTTCGAACATCTTGATCTTATCTTCGTTGGTGAACTTCTTATTAGAAAAGGACATTGACGTCACCTCCCATAATCATCCATACAATCAGGCCCACCATCACCAGAGCGCTAATGGCCACATTGGCCAAAAAGAAGTCTCGGTTCATGGCATCCAGATCGTCGGACTTTCTAAACAAATGGATGTAGGAAATTGCTGCGGTCATGAGGCCCGTTACCACCCACCAGGCGGCGCCCATGTTCCACACAAAGCCAAAAGCCACGCACAGGGCAAGCATGGCCACATGACTCCAGAAAGCAATCTGCAAGGCACGCTTGCGACCAAAGCGGGCGGGCACGGAATGGAGGCCCAGCTCACGGTCGATTTCTTCGTCCTGAGTGGCGTAAATAATATCGAAGCCGCCCATCCACAGCATGAGAATCACCAGCAGGAAAATGGGGAATAGGGCGAACTCCCCGCGAATGGCAATCCAGGCGCCCAGAGGGCTCATGCCGATAGCGAAACCCAGGAACCAGTGACAAAGCCAGCTAAAGCGCTTCCAGTAAGAATAAGACAGCAGCAACAGCCATACGGGCAAGGCCAGCAAGCCCGCCAGGGGCTGCAACAGGGCAGCACAAACCACGAACAGCACGCCGTTAATGGCCAGGAAGGCGATGACGGATTTCTTGCTCAGGCGGCCATCCGGAAGGTGGCGCTTGGCAGTGCGAGGGTTCTTGGCGTCAATGTCCGCATCCGCAATGCGGTTGAAGCTCATGGCGCTGTTACGAGCAGTCACCATGCACAAAACGATGAGCAGGACAATGCGGGCAATCTCCTGCCACGCCATCCCTCTAAAGCCGTTTGCTGCCACCCACATGGAACCGATGGCGAAAGGCATGGCGAACAGGGAATGGCTCAAGCGAACCAGATGACCAAATTCCAAAATTTTTTTCAGCATATGAGTTGTGAGTTATGAGTGATGAATTATGAGATATTTGGAATTCATAATTCGTAATTCATAATTGTTCATTGTTCCATGGTTTAACAATTTTCTTCAGCTGTTCCGCAGGTATGCCTAGGTGTTTCAGCACCTTCACCACTACCGAGTCCACCAATTCCTCGATGGAAGCAGGCTTGCTATAGAACTGCGGGGAAGCGGCAATCACCACGGCCCCTGCCCGAGTCAGGCGTTCCATATTTTCCAGGTGGATCAAGTTGTAAGGCATTTCACGAGGCACAATCACCAAGGGACGGCGTTCCTTGAGACACACGTCCGCAGATCGTACCAGCAAGTTATCGGAAGTCCCGTGAGCGATTCGTCCCAAGGTCCCCATGGAGCAAGGCACTACGGCCATCCCTGCGTAGTCAGCGCTCCCGCTGGCACATTCCGCAAAGAAGTCATTGACATCGGGCATTTCATCGCAATGCTCGTAAAGAGCATTCTGGCCTTCGTAAGCCACCACGTCACGGCCAGGAGACGTCACCAAGGCAGTCACGCTATGCCCCAGCTGCTTCAGGTGCATTGCAACGCGGGTAGCGTAAATCGCCCCGCTAGCCCCTGTTACGCCCAGAATAAAACGGCTCACTTTGCCTCCGGCGCAGTTCCATTCAGGGAACCGGAACTTTTCTTCAGGAGAACACGATAGGCTACCCCAAAGAAGCAGGGTTTCACATGGACCAGTTCCATCCCGTTCTTTTCCGCAAGGGCCACAAAGTCCGCTACCGGCAAGAAGTTAGTGACGGAATTGACAAGATACTCGTACGCATCCTTCTTGCTAAAGAACGCACCCATAATGGGGATAAACAGCGGAGCGAGAATCTTGTAGAAAAACTTGTTGAATACATTTCGCGGGGCAAAAAATTCAAGAATCTGCAGGTAGCCACCATCGTCCAGCACGCGGGCGGATTCCTTCAGGGCAACTTCTACGTTAGGCACGTTACGCATGCCAAAGCCATTCAGCACCACGTCAAAAGTCTTGTCCTGGAAAGGCATTTTCATGGCATCCAGCTGGACAGGTACCGCAGAAGTTTTCTTGCCTTCCGCACCCTTCAGCATCCCGAAGGAAAAGTCCCCCAGAATCGCCACGTCCTGAGCACCGTTAAACTTTTCGTAGGTCACCGCAAAGTCACCAGTGCCACCACACAGGTCCAGCAGGCGTTTGCCGGGCTTCTGCTTTTTCAATTCCTTACAGCAGGCCCTACGCCAGAGAATATCCTGAAAACAGCTCAGAGAATGATTCAGGAAGTCGTACCGTCCGGAAATTTCGTCGAACATGGCACGAACATAACTTTTTTCATTGGGATCTTTCTTCTTTGAGCTCATGGGGTACAATTTAGAAATTGCAGGCCGTCAGTCTTTCTCAAAAGCAAAAAAGCGCGGACTTTCGCCCGCGCTTTAAACATTCGGTAAATTCCATTACTTGAAGTTAGCAGTAATGCTTACGTCACTGTCAGTAGCGATTACGTGGGGATTTTCCACAGAACCGTCAGACCAGCCCACAAACATTGCGCCTTCAGCAGGAACTGCGGTCACTTCCATACCAACGCCAGCGAAGAACTTGCCAGTGTAGGAGGCCTTGCCGCCAGGAAGCTTAGCGCCTTCCATCAAGACAGAACCGTTACCAGAAGCAGCGATAGTTACGTTAACCATTCCGCTCAGGCCAAATTCAGTCTGGAATTCGCTAAAGATATCACCATCGCGATCATTAGCCCAGTCCTTCAAGATTTCGCCATCCTTGCTGAAGCCACCGGGATAGTACTTTTCTTCCTGCTTAAACTTTTCCAGGTCACGTTCCATATCGGAGGAATTCATGGTAGCAACCATCTTATTCACGATAGAGGAAACGTTGGAACCATTGACGTAATTCTGGTAAAGCATTGCGGCATGGTTCACAAAGAGGCGCTTGAATTCAGGATTCTTGATCAGCTGAATATAGAGGTTAGCAAAGCAACCCGTAACCTTACAGGGAACATTTCCACCGCCCTTCTTGATCCAGCTAAACATGTTGGTAGAAGATGCATCAAATTCACCGTTATTCACGCCCCACTTCCAGCCAAATCCGTGGTCAAGGTCGTAGATCATGAACTTCCAGGGCTGACCCGGAGCCTGCCATGCACGGACGTTATTGTTGGGCCAGTCACCGTTCTTGTAATAGATTTCAGCAGCCATATAGTCCGCATAGTTGCCCAGATCCATCAAGCCCTTCACAGCAGCATAGCTTTCGTTATTTTCGCCGCTGAAGTCACTAGTACCCACAAAATTCAAGAGAGCAGTGAAGTTGTTCACAGCAGAAACGGTATTACCAGTCAGCATGCTATCCGCATGGCCAAGAATCTTGACCATTTCCACAGTACCGGCATCAATATCATAATTGGTTTCTACATAGTTCTTGTTGAAGCGTTCACGCATGTCATGAATGCCCCAGTACTTACCGTTATAGAACACAACCACCTGGCGGCTACGCTGGTAATCCACACCGCTGCCTTCCAAAGCAGCACCGCCTACAGCATCTTCGATGTAGTCACTGACGAAACGGTTACCATTGTTACGGAGGTTAAATCCCTTGAACTTGTTATTCAAATCCTTGCGAGTTTCGAACAAAGGATACTTCAGCCAGCCAGCTTCATATTCTTCGCGCATGACCACAGCCACGGACTTCTTGTCAGCCACGCGGCTCCAGCCACCCATCAGAGAAATACCGGCATCAATTTCCCATGCCTTTTCCTTGGAAGAGCTACCTTCAGCGAAGTATTCCACATGAACCGGGAATTCCACATCTGCCATCAAGCCAGCAGGACAGGACTTCGGATTATCGCTACCACACTTAGACTTCGGCACATAATGATCGCGGAAGAATGTGGAATCCACACTTACAGCCACCACAGGCATCTTTACGGATTCACCGACGAAGTAGGTATTGGTCACCACCTTCTTGGTCAAGAGGCCATCCTTGAAGGCGGCACAACGAAGGACCGTATTTTCTTCGATGGTGATGGTCTGGTTGAATTCCGGAGAGTCCTTGGTAGGAGCAGAACCATTCTGGGTGCAACGAACCTTCAGGCCACCGCTTACAGTCGGAGCGTTCAGCTGAACTGCTTCCTTGTAGAAACCGCCCTGGGAACCATTGAACTGGAATTCAGGAGCCATTCCATCGTAAGCCGTCTGAGCATTGTTAGCCTTTTCCGGAGTGGGGGTACCAAAATACTTCCAGGCGCCTCCATCTACAATGCCCCAGCTAATGCCGGATTCCAGAGCAGGATACTGCACGGAATCACGAATACCAAAATACTGGTCTACCAGATAAACGGTACCGCCATCCTTTTCCAACTTCCAGTTGGTATGAGTACGACCCTTACCGAGTTCAGTATCGCTGGGAGCCGTTACCAAGTTTCTCTTGTCGCAGAATACGGTACGGAAGCTCTTTGCAGCAATCAGTTCATCACCAAAGATCCACTTACGGCCCTTGGCAGTCGTTTCCACCAGAGCATAACCCTTCAGGTTTGCGGCTTCGGAACCAGCATTATAAATTTCGACCCAACCCGGATCGCCACCTTCTTCATCTGTCCAGCTCAAGTTCACCGGAGCAATTTCCGTAATCAGCAAGGCGGAGTTACCCACCCAATGCATAGTGGTGTCCAAGGGAATCAAAAGAGTATCAATTTTCTTGATTGTGTCGCCAGTAACCGGATCAATATGGGTCACAGTATCAATCTGCTGCTTGCTGGAATCGCCAGTCACAGGGTTAACCACAAGAGTATCGCCAGACGGACCTACAACAATATTACCATTACCAGGTTTAGCAGCGGCTTCTTCATCAACGCAAGCAACCAAACTTGCAAAAGAAAGTCCCAAGCAGCCCAAAGCTGCCAAATAATTCAGTTTTTTGAAAACCTGCACAATTCTACCTATAAATAAGGATTCATCCGAAAACACCACTATCTCGGAATCCCAGTACCATCATCTCAAAGCTAAATTTAGAAGATTATTATAAAAAAAGGAAAAAATCTCAGTAATATTCTATTTACCCTTGACAAGCTTTTCAACATGTACTATATTTGGGCTACCAAAACGGCGCTGTAGCTCAGTTGGTAGAGCAGCGGACTGAAAATCCGCGTGTCGTCAGTTCAACTCTGACCGGTGCCACGAAAAAAGACCTTAGCGAAAGCTAAGGTCTTTTTTATCATGCAAGGGGGTTACACCCCCTTGGAACCCCCGTTATTTCTCAAGATTGGGGACGTTGTCCCCTCGAGCTCCCCTTTTATTTCGGGGCTACACCCCCTTGGATCCCCCGTTATCCATCAGGATTGGGGACGTTGTCCCCTCGAGCACCCCCGCCCCGTCACCAATTCAAATAAAGTAATCCTCTGAGGAGGCGCTTCAGCGCCCCTCTGCATCATTCTATCTACGGATGTCGCCGTCTTCGGGATTTGCTTGCACACGATAGCAGGCAAACACTTCATCCCAATGCTCAATGAGTGCGTCCACAATTTCCGGCTGGAACTGGGAACCGCTCATCTTGATGAATTCTTCCTTCACCTTTTCTTCCGGCCAAGGAGCCTTGTAGCAGCGATAACTAGCCAAAGCATCCAGCACATCGGCTACGGCACAAATACGGCCTGCCAGAGGAATGCTCTCGCCCTTCAAGCCCAAGGGATAACCCTTACCATCCCAACGTTCATGATGAGCGCGGGACACATTTGCTGCAAAGCGCAAAAGCTTTCTCTTGGAATTGCACAGCATCTTGAAGCCCAGTTCCGCATGAGTCTTCATGATGGCATATTCTTCTTCCGTAAGCTTGCCCGGCTTGTTCAGCACAGCATCGGGAATGGCGATCTTGCCCAAGTCATGCATGGGAGCTGCCAAGTGGATCTTCTCCACCTCTTCCGGAGGAAGCTTCAAGTATTCAGCCAACTTTCTAGAGGTTTCCGCCACACGCTGGATGTGGTCACCCGTTTCCTGACTGCGGTATTCGGACGCCTCACCCAAGGTATGGATAATTTCACGCTGGGTAGCTTCAAGTTCTGCAGTCAGCATGGCGGATTCCACAGTCTTTGCGGAATACACTGCAGTCAAGCGCAAGTGTTCCAGATCCTGTTCAGTAAATTCCTGAACCTCGCCTTGCTTGTTAATAGCCTGGAATACCCCCATGACGTTTCCAATGGAATCCATCAGGGGCACCGTCAGCACAGACTTTGTATGGTAGTGCGTTTTCTCATCACTACGACGGTCAAACCTGGGGTCAAGGTAAGCATCCTTGATCAGCAAGGGTTCGCCCGTAATAACGGTACAACCGGCAAAGCCTGCGTTCTGGGGAATACGAAGTTCACTGACGCCATGAGCAACCTTTGTCCAAAGTTCGCCGTTTTCCTCATCCACAAGCCACAAGGAACAACGGTCAGCAGAAACCATGGCTCGACCAAGGTCAGCCATCAGCACAAGCAGATTATCCATCTTGCGTTCTGCCGCAATCTTCGGCATATAGGAGAACAGCAACTCCAGGATTCTCTTAGACTCTACCGTCTGCTTCTCATCAACGTCCATCATACAAGGTCTAATTTAGTTAATAAAAGTTTAACTTCAAAATCAAATTCACACTTGGTATGTGAAAAATCACGGATTTGTTGACGGAAACGCTATTTTTTTTCTATCCTTTGTCGCGCCTGGAGGAATAGGCTAATTGGTAAGTCAGCGGTCTTGAAAACCGCCGCCGTAAGGCTTGGGGGTTCGAGTCCCTCTTCCTCCGCGAAAAGACCGGCTTTTGGCCGGTCTTTCTTGCATTCAGGAGTCTATAGACGATCCCATAAAACTACATGGAATCCCAGGCAGTCCGGTTATCCGCCGCAAAATCCGCCGCCGCAGTAGCCGGTTCATCGTAAAGCAACGTGCAGACCTTCACCGGCAGAGGAAAATCTTGCCCCAAGGCACCCAGACAGCTGGAGGTCGTCGCCCCCGTGGTGAACACGTCGTCCACCACCAGTACGGTCCCGCAAGTAGGCATTTTCTTCTGAGGAACCATTTCGAAAGCACCCGCCACATTCCACTCACGTCCTTCCTTGGAAAGCTTTGTCTGGGACACTACAAAAGTCCTTCGCCTAAAAAGTCTCCAGACCTTACCGCCACAAGTAGACGCAAGCGCCCCTGCAATCTTTTCCGCCTGGTTATATCCTCGCTCTCGAAGACGCGCTGGGTGCAACGGGACCGGCACAAAGTAAAGAGGCTTCGGCAACAAGGACAACTCCTGGGCAACCACCTCCCCCGCTCTTGCGCAGGAACGCTTCACCAGGTAGGTCGCCATACCAGGAATACTCTTGTACTTCAACGCATGAATCAAGTTCCTCGTCAAAGGTCTCATGGGAAACAGGCAGAACACATCCCCATTGGGAAAGTGAGGCGCCTTGGACATTTTCTCCAGCTCCGCCCTACAGGCAGGGCAAAGCCACGGGTCCAGAGACTCCGATGCCACGCCACATCCAAGACACTCCATTCCAAACACAAAACCGCCAATGCTTTCTAGCCAATTCATAAAAGCCTCCTATGGAAAATGCGCAAACACGCACTCCCATAGACACGCTTTTTTCAGGCGATTTAAACAGATTATTTTTGAAAAATTTGTTTTACCGAACTAACGGCGACGGCTCTGGAAACGAAGGCAAAGCAAAAGGCCAACCAGCACCATGCAAGTCAAGGCAAAGGATCCACCATAAGACAGGAATGGCAGCGGCAAACCGGTCACCGGCATAAGACCAATGGTCATGGCGATATTTACCAACATATGGAAAACGAAGATTGTTGTTGCTCCCATGGTTACAAGCGTCACGAAAGGATCGCGAGTAATTTTACATACCGAAGTCGCACGCCACAGGAATAGGGCAAACAGCACAAGAACAACCACACAGCCCAAAAAGCCAAACTGTTCGCCAAGTACGCTAAAGATAAAGTCCGTATGTTCTTCCGGAAGGAACGCCAGGTTCGTCTGAGTTCCGTTCCCGAAGCCCTTCCCCGTCAAGCCGCCACTGCCAATGGCAGTAATAGACTGCAGCACCTGATAGCCATCGCCCATAGGATCGCTCATGGGATCCAGGAAGGTATTCACGCGCTTCTGCTGATGAGGTTCCAGCATATTCCATACCATGGAACTCGCATAACCCGCCAGAATGTTTGCCGCAAGGAAAAAGATCGTCTGGAACTTAGGCAGGCGGCGGCGCATCAGGGCGAAAGCCACCGCACAGATCAAAAGCCCCCAGAGAATTTCAAAGCCAATCGCCTGGGAATGGGAAAACAGAACGGAGAATACAGGACTAACAATCAGGAACACATCCGTCAGGGTAAGACCTGCAAAGAAAAATCCCACAAAGGTAACAGCAGTAAACACAAGAGCAGTACTCAAGTCCGGCTGTTTCAGCACCAAGCCAAAAGGCACAATAAACAAGATGAAGGGAACGACGAACGTCTTTATTTTATACAAACTAACGTGATGTTTGGAAAGCCAGAATGAAATGGTCAGCAAATAGGCAATCTTCGCAAATTCAGAAGGCTGTAACTTAAAGAAACCAAGGTCAATCCAACGACCTGCACCCTTCACCACGTCACCCGCAAAAAACAGCACCACGCAAAGCAGCACCAGGGACACGAAGTAAAGAGGGAACGCAGCACGTTTCAGCCATTCAATACGCACAAAAACCAGCAGGACTGCCAGGATAGAGCCACCCACAAAATGAAGCAGCTGCTTGAACCAGAAAGTTTGGTGGAAGGGAATCTCTTCCGTAATAGTTGCGGAATACACCAAGGTCAACCCACAGGACATCAAGGCAATCACCAGAAGGATGAAAAACCAGTCAAACTTGAGGGTGCTATCGACAAACTTTAAGGGTCTCATTAGGGAGCCTCGATATGGAAGTATTCCATCAACACTTTCTTCGCGATAGGAGCAGATACAGCGCCGCCACCGCCGGCAGCTTCCATAATAACTGCAACGGCAATTTCAGGATTTTCCAGGGGAGCTACAGCAGCATACCAGGCGTGAGTCTTATGGCCACGTTTCCATTCGCCAGAGCCAGTCTTTGCACCCACGCGAATTCCCGGCAGGGCACCTCTCTTACCCGTTCCTCCAGGATGGTTCACCACGGAATCCATAGCATGCATCAGTACGCGATGGGTGGATTCCTTCATCCTGCCGGAACGAATAATTTCAGGTTCATAACGTTTCACCACATTTCCCTGCTCGTCACGCAGTTCCTTCATGAAGTGAGGCCTATAAACACCCTTGTTGGTCGCAAGAGAACCCACAAGCACCGCCTGCTGCAAGGGAGTCACAATTTGGCCCTGTCCAATGGAAAGATTCAAGATCAAGCCACGAGCCCAGCGCCAGCCATTTCGCTTGTTTCTCTTGTTGAAGGATATAGAATCCGGAAGCCAGCCCGGACGTTCACCGGGAATGTCTACGCCCAGCAATTCCTCACCCAGGCCAAAGCGTCTACCAAACTCGTTAATGCGCTCCATATCAATATCAAGGCCAGCCTGATAGAAGAACACGTCACAGGAGAGTCGCAAGGCATGGACCACATTCAAGTTGCCGTGAGTCCCCCAGCACTTCTGGTAACGGGAGCCATACTGATAGCCACCCGTACAAGCCTTGGGATAGTACTTGTATTCCGACAGGAGACCGTTTTCTAGTCCCGCTCCCGCAGTCACCAGCTTAAATACGGACGCCGGCGGATAAGTACCAGAAATAGCACGATTGGTCAAGGGACGCATGGAGTCCAGAGCCACATGGGCCCAGCCCTTGTTACGTTCACGACGTTTCAAGGAGAAAATGTTCGGATCCAGACGAGGAGAGCTGACCATGGCAAGAATTTCACCCGTGCGGGGATCCAGGGCCACCAAGGCGCCCCTGGCACTATCGGGAATAGCCGCTTCCGCAACCTTCTGCAATTTCAAATCTAGCGTAGAAACCAGGTGAAGACCAGGAACAGGATCCTGCCCATCCACACCATCCACGATACCCACTTCACGTCCGGAGGCATTCACTTCCACCAGCTTTACGCCATCCTTACCGCGGAATTCCTTATCGTAATACTGTTCCAGTCCCTTCTGGCCAATACGGTCACCCTGAGAGTAGCCCTGGAATTCCGGAAGCTTCAACTGTTCTTCGGAAATCTCACTGGTATAACCCAGCACATGGGAAGCCAAGGTTCCATAAGGATAATCACGACGAGATTCAATCAAGGTCACCACACCCGGCAATTCAGAAGAATGTTCTTCCACCACAGCCACCTGCTCGGGAGTTGCATCTTCAAAGAATCGAATGGGACGGTTCTTGATCCAGCGAGTTCTCTGGAACGCTGTATCTAGGGAAAGGGAGTCAAAGAGACGTTCGCCAGACTTGTCCTTAATCTGGAGCAGACGATTGAAAACGGAGTCTCTCGCTTCCTTCTTGCGAGGAAGGCTGGTTGCCTGCAAAGCAATCTGGTAAGAGGGACGGTTGCGAACCAGAACCTCACCGTTTCTGTCGTAAATAAATCCGCGGTTGGCAATCAAGTCCACCTTACGCAAACGGTTGTTATCCGAACGCTGGACGTTTTCGTCGTAGTGAACGTACTGCACAAAGAACAGGCGCAGCAGCAGCACCATAAATACCAAAGCAACCCCTGTCAAATAGACAAGGACATTCCAGTTTTTGCGCTGCTGGATTTCGTTATCGTTAACGGAACTACGCATGCTTTTTCTTATCGCCGCCGTGGTCCAGATAGAAGATAATGCCGCCGATGAATACCGTGTAGATAAACTCCGGCAAAGTCTGAGTCAGGAACAAATTGGTAATGATATCCTGGGAAAGTCCCGTTACACCATAATAAATCATGTCGCAGACAAAGAATGCAAAACCCAGAACAGCAACCTTTGCAGGCTTATTCAACGTCAAAAGTTTTTCTTCCACCTGGCCTACCAGGAATCCAATGACCGTCATGGAAATCGCGTTGGCACCAAGCCATTCCACAGGAGCGTAAATATCCTGGGAGAATCCCGCCAGGAAGCCCCAGAAGCAACCTGCTGCAGGGCCTCGCTTAATAGCGGTAGCAACCACGAAAATAATCACGAAATCAGGAGTTGCACCAAAGATGGAAATCCAGGACGCCACAGATACCTGCAGCGCAAAGGAAGCAATAAACAAAAACAGAATCTTGAGCCAACTTGAGTTATTCATCCAGCAACTCCTGAATAATCCAGTCCGGTTCCTTTTCCATCACGAACACTTCTTCCAGTACGGAAAATTCCTGGAAGGGCTCCACGTCCATCTGGCGCATGACATCCAAATTAGATTTACGAATGTTCTGAACAGTTCCAACAGGAATACCCTTGGGGAAAATACCACCAAGGCCAGATGTCACCAGGGTATCGCCTACCTTTGCACCCGCATGAGCAGGCACCATTGCAGTAAGCCTGTGTCCATCCATGGATTCCAGGAAGCCCACCACTCTAGAACGTCGCTCCATTACAGACAACTTAAGATTCGGGTCCACCAGCAGCTGCACGCGAGAATGTCCCATTTCCGTCTTGGTGACTTTACCCACCAAGCCGTTCATGGAAAACACAGGCATATGTTCCTTTACGCCATGCATGCTACCACGGTTAATCACCAGAGTTGTAAGGAAGCGTCCCGGGTTGTGTCCCACCACGCGAGCGGTCACAATGGGATAGTCCCACTTGTCATCAAAGCGGACCAGCGTGTGCAGTCTAGCCAGTTCCTGCAAGCCTTCATGGGCATGATAAGTTTCCTGGCGCAGTCTTGCGTTTTCTTCCTTCAGATGGGCGTTTTCATCCGCCATGGAACGGAATTCATTCAAGGAACTCGCCACCAGCTGTACCGGATAGAAAACCGTACTCGTAATCGTAGAGACAATGCTCTCCCTCACCACATTGGGAGCCTGACGCATCAGGAACCCAATAGCCAAGAAAAAGGCAAAAGCAACAATGCCATGCCTTTGGGAGAACAAATCGATAATAAAGCGAAAAGCCCTAAACATCGAAATGTATCGTAGGTTTAGTTAGAGGATGCGATCAGGACCGGACGATACTTGTCCAAGTCTTCCAGAATGCGAGCGGCACCCTTACATACGCAGACAAGGGCTTCGTCAATCACATTCACGGAAAGACCAGTTTCCTGACGGATACGTTCGTCAAAACCGCGAAGCTGAGAACCACCACCAGTCATGATGATACCCTTGTCGTAAATATCTGCAGACAGTTCCGGCGGAGTAATGCTCAGAGCCTGCTTCACAGCTTCAACAATAGCGGTCACAGGTTCATTCAAGGCTTCACGAATTTCAGCGCTGTTAATGGTCATGGTGCGGGGCATACCGGCAATAAAGTCGTGACCCTTCACTTCCATAGTCAGTTCTTCTTCCAGCGGGCTAGCAGAGCCGATAGTCATCTTGATCTGTTCAGCAGTGCTTTCGCCAACGCACAGGTTGTACATAGTGCGGAGGTAACGAACGATAGCTTCGTCCATTTCATCACCACCCACGCGTACAGAGGCGTTACAAACAGTGCCGTTCAAGGCAATCACAGCGATATCGGAAGTACCACCGCCAATATCCACAATCATGTTACCCACGGGATCTTCCACAGGAATACCCATACCGATGGCAGCAGCCATAGGTTCGTGAACCAGGTGCACTTCCTTTGCGCCAGCCTGCTTGGCAGCGTCAATCACAGCGCGCTTTTCCACTTCGGTAATACCAGAAGGAACACCCACCACAACACGAGGCTTCACCATCCACAGCGGGTACTTCTGAACGCGCTTGATGAAAGTCTGCAGGAGGTTTTCAACCAGTTCGAAATCAGCAATCACGCCATCGCGCATGGGGCGCACAGCGCGGCTTTCGCCAGGGGTACGGCCAAGCATCTTCTTCGCTTCGAAGCCGATGGCAGAAACGCGGTTATTCTTGCTGTCCACAGCAATAACCGTAGGTTCGTTAATAACAATGCCCTGGCCGGCAACGTGGACCAATGTGTTTGCCGTACCGAGATCAATACCGATGTCGCAAGAGAAAAGACCGAACAAGGTAAACGCCCTTTTAAATGAGATGAAACTTTACGCCACAATTATAGTTAAAACCAAACAAGCAAACAACCTAAGGAATGGAATCCCTGCCATGTTTTAGTTCTTTGGAATAGCGGTCCCACTGACGAGTATGCACGTCATAACGATACTTCCGCTTTTCATGCATAGCCACGTCCTTGTAGATGAAGAAATCCACCTCAGCATAAGCAGCATAAATACGAGACGCAGCCCCTTCGAACAAACGAAAATCCTTGACACGATAGTAAGGCTCCGCCATCAAGGCATCCTTGTTCCCGTTGGCACGAATATTCTCCGCCACCATGAACTTCAAATCTTCCTGTAAGTACGGCGTTAGTTTGTGTTCAATACGATCCGTAGGCTCAGAACACCCCACCACCAAAGCCATCAAGGCAAGCAAAACAATCAATAATCTTTTCATCATCCCAAAGATATAAAAACCCCCGCCATAAAACGAGAGCAAGAATCCAAAAGAAGGAACCCACCGGCAAGCCGGTGGTTCTTCATAGACGGGCAAAGCCCTATGTTACGGCACGCGCTAACACGCGTACGCAGTCTGCCACCTG
>NZ_FRBE01000025.1 GCF_900142535.1 Fibrobacter sp. UWEL | reverse complement strand
ATTAAATTTTAGAAAATAGCCCATTTTTTGTTTAATTTAGGCGAAAGTCAACAAAAAAGGGTGGCGAAGCCACCCACACATGTTGATGAAGAGCCAGTTTTTCTGATTTTTTATTTGTCAAACCGCTTGCGAAACCGCATAAAATAAGGTATCTTAGCAGTGGATATCTTATAGGGGCTCTTTTTGAACCCGGAGAAAACTGGATTGGATGATTTGGAACCGAAGTTGATGAATGTCAATGGCATATCATTCTCTAGCAAGTGGAAATTCTTACCAAATCCACCTGTGTCATCTATGCCTATCCCCTTTGGTTTATATTTGAAGTTCAATTCTCTTAATATTGCGTTCTCTGTTGATGGATTTCCACTATATTCCTTGACAACATCAATTATTTGAGAATTATTCCTTACAACATATACGGTAGCATCACGTCCACTTCCACTACAGTCAACACCGATATAAATGTTACCAGTGGATAGTGTAGGTCTCTTATCTTATAGGGGCTCTTTTTGAACCCGGAGAAAACAAAAATGATTATGTCTTCATTAGAGTGATGATACCAAGCCGGGGGAGAAATCCTCCGGCTTTCTACGTTCCAAGTTGGAATAATAGTTCGATATCCGTTAACCAAAATATTTACTAATATGTTAAATTTTGTCACTTGAATAATGTATATTATGGACATGAGAAACGGAAAAATGACATGTGTTCGCAAAATGACCTCCAGGGAGATCCTTCTTGGACTGATTGTTCCGTTTATTCTTTTCTGGGGTGGCGTTTTAACTCCCGTTTTTATTGATTCTTTAATGGTGTGGGTTTGCTGCCTTGTGCCGTTCTATGGTTTTGTGATTATTTCTGACAATGTGTTGAGGGATCGTATAGATCGTGGAACTTTTGTTTTCTCTATTTTTTTAGGACTTTTGTCTTCTATTTTTTTGTTCTTGTTATTAATCCTATTCCCGTTTGAAAATGAGGTATATAGGATTGTTTGCAGAATTGGATTTATGAATATACTTCCGTCGATTTTTTTCTTGATTATGGGCGGTATTGATAATATTCGTTGGTTCGGATGCGGGTATCCAATCTTCATGAACAATAATTCTTTGTAAAAGATGGTTCATTTATAATCTTTTTTTGTGGCTGTAATCTATTATTTAGGTTATGGCCATTAACATATTAGCGCAATTAGGTTTTAGTTTTAGTCAGTCTTCTGTAAAAAATATTGTGCAGTCGACGACTGTTATTAAGGATTCGATATTAAACTTGGGTCCTGTTTTTAATGATCTGAAAGACAAGATTGAATCTTATAGGGGCTCTTTTTGAACCCGGAGAAAACGCGTTGGGGCGGCCTCCGTTGATGAAGTTCTGCCTTATGCTATTTACCGCAAGGTTACCGATGGCGGCAAGGACGGGCTTAGGGTCAATGGCCTTGTCGTGCATCTGCCTTACCAGGTGCTCGAAATTGCTTTTGTCTAGTCTTGCGTTGATGATTTCTGGCATGGGGTTGATATTCCGCTTGAAAAGAGGTATATTATGGGGTGAGGTTAAGTATGATTGAAGTTGGTCCTGAAGTAAAAGAAAGACATTGTTTTTACAAAGAAAAGAAAAGCGATAAAATTTGGTGGGTTGATTTTTTTGATGAAATTGGCCGACTCGCAGTTTCGTTTGACAGAAAAACTATACTCAATCTTTTTACAGATTATCCTCATAAGTTCACTCCAGAACAAAAAGAATTGTTCGATAAAGAAAATCCTTACTGGGCAAGATTTTTAGGGTAGTAACCAGTTACTTTGGCACTTCTCTTTTTTGGTTTTTAGGATCAGTGTTTAAATAGCCTAGCAATTCCTTAAAATTCGGAGAGTCGCTTATTTTAGAGGTCTCTATTAAGACTTCTTTTTGAAGGAACTTTTCTCCTTCGAGCTTACGAGTTTTGGTAGTTCTAAATCGCTTTTTAAGAACATTTACTGTTAATGGATGAAATCCATTTTCATCAATGTGTTTGCTCTGTGTTTCAAGGTATTCAAATTTCTTTCCCGTTTTCCTTATGATCGCGGCGTGTTCGCCACTTGTGTAGAAGTATTCTTTTCCTTCTTCAACATTCCGCAATAGTCTGTCCGCGATTTTAAAGCCGTTATAATCACATTCAACGAATCCTCCTGCTTCGGCTATTTTTTGACTTGTTGTATATTGACCAAATAACCACCTGCTGTCAGCGCCTCTAAAATCTCTGACATCATATCCACACTTGTTTCCGATATATGTTAGAGCCTGTGATGCGCAAGATCCAATCGTCAAATCATTTCCGCTTATTTTTTGAATAATTTCATCTTCTGAAAGTTGAGTGCTCATTATCATCTTATAGGGGCTCTTTTTGAACCCGGAGAAAACTACTAATACGATCGGAGACCTAATCAGGAGCAGGATGGGAAGAGCTACAAGGTACTGGAACGACAAGGAAGAAAATACCGAAGAATAAAAGAAAGGAGCCGAATGGCTCCTTTTCGTTTTAATCGTTAATGGCTCTGTGGAATATTCCAAAGAACGATGGGGCCGCTACAAACGCTGAAAACAAACTGCCCAAAAAACGAGCCGTGTAATTGTCTCCCCACTTTACTCCAATAGCAAAGAAAGTCAGAACAAACGGAATGGCGCAAAGGAAAAAAATCTTCTTATTGTCGCTCCATGAGTCATACTGGTATGCCACTGGGATCATTCCAAAAGTGCAGTAAAAGATCAGAATGCCTGTGGAAACGTAGGCCACCGTCTCGTTCAAAAGGATGCTGCGGATGGTTTCGAGAAACATGATTTCATCCTCCTTTTTGCGTTGAAAGTTTCTGTCCTCTACGTAAATAAATATACCCAAAAACACAGGCCTTTGCAACATATTTCGGTATACTTTTTTTATGCAGACCTTTTTCAATCCCAAGACCCCGTTTTTTGATGCAGAAGGGCACCTCCTGGTAAAATCTTATAGGGGCTCTTTTTGAACCCGGAGAAAACAAAAATGATACCAGCTTTCAAATGCAAAGATTCTTGGACCGAATGGTAGAAGGCCGTTACATCCGGGGGTTTGAAAAAATCCCAGGTTTCAGAAGGAGTCTTTAAAGACTTTGTTGGCTACAATGAATCCTGCATCTTTTTTAAAGGGCGACCTGCTTTTAAGATTGAGGATGACTAAATCCACAAGAATTTGAAATACTGTTTCTCTCTCTTTTACAATCCTTTTACACACCCCGCCTTGCCAGATTTTATACAAATTCTATCTTACATCCCGAGCGTTACGAAAAGTCTCCTGAACACCTGATGAAAAATCAGGTGTTTTTGTTTTTACCTATAAAAAAATTGAATTCAAAGGGCGTACTATACCCTGTTGAATTTCGAATTTCATAAAACAAATAAGGAGACATAATGAACTCAAAGAAAAGCGTATCCATCGCAACAACAAATTCTCTATACAAGAAAATTTCAGACCTTATCACGGCTTCGCGAAAGCTAGTAGCAACATCTATAAACACAGCAGAAGTCTGTACCAAATATCAAATTGGTCAATTCATTGTAGAAGAAGAACAAAAAGGAAAGCTCCGCGCAGAATACGGGAAACAAGTTCTGACGAACCTTTCCAACAGATTGATGGAAAACCATGGCAGCGGCTGGACTGTGGATACCCTAAAACGCTGCAGATTCTTTTTCAAAATCTACAATGAAAAACAAATTGGGGCAACAGTGTTGCCCAAATCCGGGGGTCTACCAAAATTTTCACTTTCCTGGTCGCATTACCTAGTTCTCATGCGCATCAAGAACGCAGACGAACGTCGTTTCTATGAGATTGAGACTGCAGCAAGTAACTGGTCTGTGCGAGAGTTGCAACGTCAATACGGTTCCAGTCTTTACGAACGACTAGCCTTGAGCAGGAACAAGAATGATGTACTACGACTCTCAACTGAAGGGCAAACCATACAGAGTCCCGAAGACATTATCAAGAATCCCGTAACCTTAGAATTTATTGGAATAAAGCCCGAAGCGAACCTCAGCGAAACGAAACTGGAATCTGCAATTATCAGCAAAATGCAGGATTTTCTTTTGGAAATGGGCAAAGGGTTCCTTTTCGAAGCTCGTCAGAAAAGGTTTACCTTCGACGAAGACAATTTTTACGTTGATTTGGTTCTGTACAACCGTCTGCTTCAATGCTACGTTCTGGTCGACCTTAAAGTTGACAAATTGACCCACCAAGACCTTGGCCAAATGCAAATGTACGTCAACTACTACGACCGTTTCGTAAAACAGGACTTTGAAAAGCCGACCATCGGGATTTTACTTTGCAAAGAGAAGAAAAACACGCTTGTTGAACTGACATTACCCAGCGATTCAAACATTTACGCCTCAGCATACAATTTGTATTTGCCGGATAAAAAGCTGTTGCAATCAAAAGTCAAGGAATGGATCAAAGAATTCGAAGACAACCAGGACACGAGCAGCATTTAACCAACCTACACAAAAACACTATAAAAGAGGGCGAAATTGATCCAAAAGTGGTATATGCAATTTTTGCACATACCACTCCCCACGGCACAATTTTTTCCAAATCCCCTTGCCAAGATTTCGAAACATTCATAAATTCATTCGCATGAAGACAAGTAATGCAATCCGTTTTAACAATTGGTGGTGGCGCTCTAGTAAATAGAGTCCGTTTTTGCCGATTTAATTAGTGATTGCACGCAGATTTTGAAGAAGGCTTTCGGACTCCCCGAAGGTCTTTTTTTAAATTTGGTCTTGAAAAAATATAGAGGAACCTCAAAATGGCAAAATCTCTGGTAGAATCAGATAACGGCTTTTTCAACGAGTTCGGCGGCAAGTACGTAGCCGAAATCATCCGTCGCCCTTTGGACGATCTTGAAGAAGCATTCAACAAGTACATCAAGGATCCGGAGTTCCTGGAAGAATTGCACATCATCCAGCGCGACTACATCGGCCGCGAAACTCCGCTGTACTTTGCCCCCACCGCTACAGAACTTCTGGGCGGCGCTCAGATCTACATCAAGCTTGAAGGTCTCGCCAACACTGGCGCCCACAAAATCAACAACGCCATCGGTCAGTGCCTCTTGGCAAAGAAGATGGGCAAGACCCGCATTATCGCAGAAACCGGCGCTGGTCAGCACGGTCTCGCCACTGCAGCCGCTTGCGCCAAGCTTGGTCTTGAATGTATCGTTTACATGGGCGAAGTGGACGTCCGTCGTCAGCAGCCCAACGTTGCCACCATGGAACTTTACGGCGCAAAGGTTGTGCCGGTTACCAGCGGTAGCCGCACCTTGAAGGACGCCGTGAACGAAGCCATGCGCGACTGGGCAACCAACTTTGCCACCACCCATTACGTTTTGGGTTCCGCATTGGGCCCCGCACCCTTCCCCGATATCGTCCGTACTTTCCAGAGCATCATCGGTGAAGAAGTGAAGCGCCAGGCTGCAGAACGTAACATCGACATTGCAGCAATCGTTGCTTGCGTTGGCGGTGGTTCCAACTCTATCGGCGTGTTCACCCCGTTTATCGAAAATGAAAAGATCCGCCTCATCGGTGCAGAAGCCGGTGGCGTAGGCCCCAAGCTGGGCGACAACGCATCCCGCATGGTGGGCAATGCCGCCAAGGTGGGTATCGTTCAGGGTTACAAGAGCAAGTTCCTGGTAGATGACGACGGTCAGTCCCAGCCCACACGCTCCATTTCCGCAGGTCTCGACTACATGGGCATCGGTCCCCAGCTGGCTGCCCTCGGCGAATCCGGCCGCGTTGAATTCCAGAGCATCCTGGACAAGGAAGCCCTGGAAGCCGTGAACTTCTTCGCCAAGAACGAAGGCATCCTCTTCGCACTGGAAAGTTCTCACGCCGGTGCAGCCGCCATGAAGATTGCCAAGGAACTCCCCAAGGACAAGGCTATCATCATCAACATGAGTGGCCGCGGCGACAAGGACATCTTCATTACCAGCCCCGTGTTCCGCCCCGAAAAGTGGAAGGAATTCCTGGCCGCAGAACTGAAGCGCCTGAACAACAACGAAGATATCCACGACGCAGAAATTATGAATAAGTAAGGGACTAGAGACTAGGGGCTAGGGTCTAGTGATTCATGACGGCTTCGCCGTCTTATGACAAGGCGCTGAAAGCGCGACTCTTTTCACTAGCCACTAAATCCTAACCCCTATCCCCTTACTCCTACAACGAAAACTTTTTAAACGCAAGAGATTTTGAAATGCAAAACAATGCTCCCATCCGTTTAATGTCTCATTTGATTGCTGGTTTCCCTGATGGTGATACCTCCGTAGCAATCGCCGACGCTCTTGTTAAGGGCGGCGCATCCATTCTTGAAATCCAGCTGGCCTTTAGCGATCCTAGCGCTGACGGTCCCGCTATCCAGACTGCATCCACCATCGCTCTCGAAAACGGTTACTCCACCAAGAAGGGCATGGAAGTCATCAAGCGCATTCACGAAATGCACCCGGATGTAACTATCTACATCATGACTTACGGCTCTCTGGCATTCACCCCCGGTATCGAAAACTTCGTGAAGATGTGCAAGGACGCTGGCATCAGCGGCTGCATTATTCCCGACCTTCCCTTCGATAACGACGAAGGCCTTACCGCCGCTTGCGAAAAGCACGGCCTGGTGAACATTCCGGTGGCAGCACCTTCCATGACCAAGGCTCGCCTCGAACTGATGGCCTCCAAGGGTTTCCCCTTTATCTACGCAGCTCTCCGCGCAGGCATTACCGGCAGCCAGACCACCATCGACCAAGCAACTCTCGACTTCCTGGACACCGTGGGCAAGGGCGGCGCCAAGGTTCTTGGAGGTTTCGGTATTCGTACCGGCGAACAGTCCCAGGTTCTCTGCAAGCATGTGTATGCAGTTGTTGCAGGTTCCGTATTCGTGAACATCATGCTGAAGGACCCCAAGGATATCGCAGGCGTCGAAGCCAAGGCCCGCGAACTCTCTGGTCTGTAATCAGCAATTGATCCTATCGCCCCAAAGGGGCTCCAGGATGACGAAACGCAAAAGTCCAAGGTTCATCGCCTTGGACTTTTTCATTTTCATTAAGCAAAAAGGCTACTCTTCGTCCTTCAAAAGACGGAAGGCCTTGTTCATATAGACAAAGTCCTTGGAGTCAATCCTTTGCAGGGTATCTAGCTGTTTCAATTCAGGATGGGCTTTTTCTATTTCCTTCTTGAAAACATCCCAACGTTTACGGGCTTCACCATCAGACAAGGCTTCCATAGCCTTTTCTTCTAGATAGTTTTCTTTTTTGAAGAATTCTATCCACACATCAAGACTAATCTTCTTGAAAATTTTCTTGATGACGTTTTCAGCCTCAGTGGAATAGCCGTAGGTATTCCCGACGAAACAGATTAACAATGTGTCGATCAAAAACATTGCTAGAGTTTCGCTCCTGCGGAGTAAATCAAGATTAGATTCGTCATCCAGAAGTTTGTTCAAGGACTTCACATGGTCCGGTTCTGTATAGAAATTATCAATCCGGTAGTGAGCAACGAACAGAACATACACCGCACGAAGCAACTCGCCGCGATGTTCGGACTTGCGCTGGTTACGCAGAGCCTTACGCTGGCGGGCCTTTTCGATGAATGCAGTCATAAACGAGCCGTCTTTTTCCATGCTCATGATGGATGGATCAAAGACACCCACAGACTTCCCTTCGTTAGGGCCAGACATATAGGTGAATTCGATGTGTCCCTCGTGGGACTGGAAGTAAATGGCTCTATAAAGATTGTTGTTCTTCTTTTTCAGTGTGGCCAAGGCTATGTGACGAGACCCGCCAGAACTAGTATCGTTCTGGTTTATTTTTACAAAGCAATGGTAAGCGCGAATATTCCCCTGGGTATCAATGATGGTCATGCCATCGAAATCCATCATGGACAGAAGCATGCGAATGCCGTCGTCCAATTTGCGAGTGCTATCCGTGCCGTCGCCATAGGCGATGGAAACCGGATTCTGAAGGACCTCAGCTCGACTGAAATTCTCGTGATCCTTTTCCCAGGACCACTCCGGAGAAACAATCAAACAGATGGTACCGTGAACTTCCTTTTTTGCACGTCTGAAAATTCCAGACCACAAGGCAATATCGCGATTGTACTTCTTGGAAAAATCCGGAACTGGCAGATTTTCTGGGGAACTAAAATCAAAGCTGAGTACCAGATTTTCGGGTTGACCGTTCTTGTCAAAGCCAATCACAATCACCTTCGTGCGGCTAAGGCCACCCATAATCACAAAGCCCTTCTTCAAGAAGGATACTTCAGCCAGGCCCGTCTGCTCAATATCAAAATAAACCACCCCGAACGACACGGAGTCTTCCGTCTGGTTAATCAGGATATCGGCGCCGTTATAGCAGAAAACCGCCAGACTTTTAATCGCCTTGGCAACGGCGTGAAGAGTCAATCCTTCCAGCGGCAAAGTCTTCAAAACGTGGGGACGCCCCTTAATGGAAGGCAACTCCCCCGCACCCAGAATAATGCGAAAACTGAAGGTTTTATCTTCCTCGTGATAGTTGGAAATTTGCGGAAGAACGTTAGCCACCGCAGTCACCACATGCTCGTGCAACGGGGCGGAATGACTCTTGATAAAATCTTCGACGGAATGTTTGTTCAGGCTCTGGTACATTTGGAAGGAAAGATAAATTAAGAATCCCAGCGGGAATAACCCGTTGGGTATTTAAAATGAATGTTGGATTAGCAATCCTTACGTTTTTCTTCGGTGGGGAAAGTGAAGCCGAAGCCACCCGTAATACTACCTTCAAGTAATAGAGGGCGTGACTTAATCCTTACCACACTTACTTTGGGCGGAGTGTAGTCTTTCTTTTTCATATCGGTTATTACAACCTCATTATCCACCAACAGGGAATTGTTCACACTCAGGACAAGAATCCTCCAACAACACAGGGATTCTTTCCAACTTTACGGTTTTCATTCTTGGTTTTTGGTAGTCCTTCTTCGGGGTAATTCCAAATTTCTCTCTAGCGTTTTGCTTCATTTCTAAAATTCCTTCTTATTCTTTAAAATTTCTTGTTAAAATATACACCTTTTGCAGAAGGATATTTGTTGGATTGACGTCCATTAAGGTCAATCCAACGGTCTATTTTCACTTGCCCGGAAATCGAATTCATCTTTCCTATTGCCATCACAGCTCCATCATCATCCAAAATTTCAAGGTCTATTTCAGCAGGTAGTGCAGACTTTGACGGCAAGTTTGTTCCATCAAGAGAGGGTTTTGCTTTTGCCAACACAACACTTTCATCTTTTTTCTTCAAATATGCTCGTGTGGGATAGATAAAGTTATTTACCGCACCCTTTCCAAACTTACCTTTCTTGACACCATCATTATCTGTAGCAGCGAAGCCATAGGCAAGACCAAGTTCAGGATCATCGGCACCCCACTTATGATATTTGTATGTACCCTTAAAGGTCCAATCTCCAGAAGGGGAAGTGACATCATGAATGGATCCTGCATGCACAACAGCCTTTCCATTAACAGTAAACACAAGAGTATTGCCTGCATTAAGTTTAAACAGATAAGGAACATCTGCATTCGGAAGCACGCCTTCTGCAAGAGGTTTGAAATAAGCAGTCCAATTATCAACTCCAGGCTTAATTGTATAGAAGGTATAGAACTTCGCGTTCACAGAAGAACCTTCTGGCAAATCAAAGGGTAGCACAGCTGTCGCAAAGACACCCGTTTCAAGTCCACTACGTTCAAACACAATATTTTCCACTTCAATGCCTTCTTCGCTCAGTTCCACAGGTTCCTTGGAATCGCTTTCAACAGTAACGGTCAAGCCATCTGCAGAGATTTTCACAGAACCGTAGTCCACGCGGCGCCACTTGGCATACAGAGTCTTGTCGCCAGTGCTACCAGCAGCAATGGTAGTAACAGGTTCACCAGAGAAGTTGGCATTGTCATACCAGCCAACGAAAGCATACTTGGCGCTGTCAGTAGGATTCGTCAAATTAATGTTGTTGGTGAGTACGGTGTACTGAACTGCATTAGATTGGGTCATGTCGCCAAGGTTGTTGTAAGTGATGGTATAAGTGTCCAGAACACTGGAACCAACCACATTCACATTGGAAGACGGCATAGTGAATTTACCGTTAGAAACAGTAACATTGGATCCGTTGGATTTCTTTACACTGGTCCAGCCTTTAAAGGTGAACCCAGGCACATCGAAACCATCAAGTGTTTCAGGAGACTGAAGCATATGATTCAAGGTTTCAAAATGGGAAACAACGGCTTGTACGGATTCAGCAACCTTTACTCCATTGGCATCCACAAAATTAAGAGTATAAGTCACATTGTAAGAACGAAGACCTTCCCAACATGGATAGAGAGCTGCATCCGCATTACGAGAATAGCTTGCAACGTCATCTACAAAAGGAATGTCACATGTGCTACTACCATCAGTAAAGCTCCAACCAACTTGACGGGTATTTGCTTTCTTTGACGTAAATACATTGCTACCAGAAGGCAAGGACAAAGCTACATTATAACTCTTAATACTCTTATCAGCACCGGCATTTCCAATTACGGTGCCAGAGCCATTACTACCAGCAACAAACGTCACCGTATAGGTCGTAGGAGTCCACTTGGCATAGAAAGTTTTTTCACCTATTGACCCACTTGCAATTTCCGTCGCAGGATTGGTCAAGTTTTCATCGTAGAACCAACCACCAAAAGTCCAACCTTCATACACCGGATTTGCAAGAGCGATTGCATCATCCAATGCGGTATACTGCAAAGGATTTTGAGAGTTATCTACATCATTATTTACAATGCGAGAATACTCCGGTTGTTCTGCATCAACGTTATTGTAAACTACACCATAAGGAACAGCATTCCACTTTGCAAACAAAGTCACATCGGAAGTCACAGCATTATTTGCAAAATCAAATGCGGCACCGGTACCATATGCGTTAGAATACCAACCTACGAAATTGAAGCCATCTGCAGAGGGTGCCGTGGGTGCGGAAGCCTTATAGCCGTCTTCCACACGTTGAGCTAAAGGAGCTACACCATGGTTATTGGCATCAAATGTCACAGTATGAAATACAGACTGTTTTTCATTCCATACGGCATAGAAAGTAAGATTATTCTCATCAACAACGCCAAGATTTTCATCAGGCACTGTAGATTCGGAATTGCGGCTCCAGCCCATAAAGGTATAATAAACCTTAGCTTCACCCTCGCCATCAAAGAAATCCTCCGGACTGGCAATACCATCCAAAGTTACGGCTGCGCCATCATCCATTTTCTTGGATTTCACAGTACTGCCATCGGCAAAAGTAGCATTGTCATGACTAATGGTGTGAGCATTAAAGGAAACGGTAATTTGAGCTTCCCAAACAGCATACACAGTTTCTGCCTTAGAAACAGTACCTAAATCAGCATCCGCCGCCAATGCAACAGGATCTTTAGACCAGCCCTTAAACGTATAATCACTGCGAACAGGAACCGTGATTTCACTTCCAGTAATTGCGGTACCCAATGTAAGATATTTCTGAGTCATTGCATCTGCTGGGAATGATCCGCCATTAGCATCATAAGTGATAGTATAGACAGCTTCACCATCTTCGTTGCTAGATATACCAGTATTCGAAAGGCGAAGGCCATTTCCCCAAGCCCCGTCCGTCACAGAGCATACGGCATTTTCCGCCTCCCAATCGCCACCATTCAAGGCACATGCGATTTCCGGAGTATTTAAATTTTCTACCGCAGAAACATTCTTGATACTGTCGCTATTAGTGTAATAACCAGCCGCACTAGAGACGTTACTACTGGTAACGAAGTAACATGTATTCAGACTGCCATCATTCTGAGTATACCCTGTTTTAGTTGCTCCAGTAAGACTACCGACAATAGCTCCCGTAGGACCATCACCATCATTAACAAGAGACGTTCCGTCATACACGCAACGTTCAATCAAGGCTGTTTCCTTATAACTTACAGAGTATCCGGCGATTCCACCTACTCGATTTTCATTGTTACTAGCGCTAATATGGATTGTGCTTAAGCAATTTCGAACAGTACCACCATCCATATAGCCCACAATTCCGCCAACACCATTGGACTCGCCTTTGATTGTTATTGATCCAGAAACGAAGCAATTTGCAATGGTTCCTTTAGGCATCCACCCCACAATGCTACCCACACTGACAGGCTCGCCAGAAGTTGTCTGGCTTCCGTTGGCGATAATGGTAATGTTTTCCAAAACTAGGTTTTGCACAACAGCGCCCGACTCAAAAGTGTTAAACAAGCCCATATTCTGAATACGGGTACCACCGTCATCAAAAATCCAGTTAGAAATGCTATAAGAATCACCATCGAATGTACCCGCATAGGATTCTCCCAAGCCCTGGAGGTTCTTATCATTACAAGTGACTCCCGATTCATACTCGTCATTCATATTAATTGACGCAGTCAAGATGGCGTTAGCAGACTTATTACTGCTAACCACATCCTTAAAATCAATCAAATCCTTACAAGACCCGATTTCATAATAACCACTGGAATTTTGAGTCAAAGCAAAACCAGATGTTGCACCGAGCAACACCATGAGCGTAGTCACAAGCATTACAATGTTCATTTTTGTCGTCTTCATAAAATCCCCCTTCTCCGGGATTAAACGTTTTACTCCATAAATATAGGAGTCAGTCAAGACACATGAAAATTTTAATTTACTTACACTTTTTTGAAGCAAAAAAAGTGGCGTTTTTTCATCATTTTACGGATTTTTCAAAAGAGCCTTATTACAGATTGGAGCATTTTCTAAATTTGCCTGCGAGAAAACAACGCGAGTATTTTTATGAATTTCAGCGATTTTGGTAAGTACAATCAGTTTAAAGAACAGTTCGCCAATATGTCTCCGGAAATGAAGGAGCAGATGATGAAGATGGCGAAGGAACAAATGCGTTCCCGTGTGGGAGGCTTTTTCAAGAAGTGGTTCGCCCTTCCGGTGCTGACCATTGCAGCACTCTTCCTGGGGGGTGCCGTAGGTGCCCTGATGGCATTTTTCGGTCAGGTTCTCATTACGGTCGGCAACCTCAGGGACGCCCATCCGCTTTATTATATCCCCGCGTTGGCTGTTGCTGGTGCCGGCATTTTCCTTGCCTATAAGAAATGGGGCAAGGGCGCCGAACGTGGCATGGGCGTGGTGTTCGCAGTAGGTCAGGGCAAGGAAAACAACATTCCCCTCCGTTTGATCCCTATGGTTGCTGTTGGTACCTGGCTCACTCACTTGTTTGGCGGTAGTGCAGGTCGCGAAGGCGTGGCCGTGCAGATCGGCGCCACCTTAGGTCACAACATCAGCAAGAAGTTTCCTTTTGAAAATGCGAGCCACATCATGTTGGTTGCCGGCATGGCTGCAGGTTTCGGCGGGCTGTTCCAAGTGCCCATGGCGGCAACAGCGTTTGCTCTTGAAGTCCTGATTGTAGGCCACATGGATCTGATGGCACTGCTCCCGGCCATTGTGGCAGCCTTTACTGCTTGCAAGGTTTCCAGTATGCTGGGGCTTGAAAAGTTCAGCGTTGATCTGAACGGTCTGTTGGGAGCCAACGGCGGCGTGAACGTCAGCGATTTATTCTTGAATAACGGCGCCCTAGACGTCAATTTCGTGATTAAGCTAGCATTGATTGGCGTTCTCTTTGGAATCGTTGGCGGAGGCTTTGCAAAACTGCTAAGTCTCGCCAAATCTTTCCTGGCAAAGAAATTTCCCGATGGTCTAAAGCGTATCGTGATTATAGGTGCGGCACTCTCCGTCATATTGTTGCTGTTGTGGCAGGGCCGCTATTCCGGACTTGGCACAAACCTCATTGACTTGAGTTTCATTGGCGCAGATGGAGCTGCCACCGGCATTCACAATTATGACTGGATCCTGAAAGTTGTCCTGACAATTCTGACTTTGGCAGCAGGCTTCCAGGGGGGCGAAGTGACGCCCTTATTCAGCATTGGCGCTACTCTTGGAGCTGTCACCGCGTCAACCTTCGGCCTCCCCTTCCCCTTGGCCGCAGCCCTGGGTTACGCAGCCGTATTCGGCAGCGCCACCAACACCCTGTGGGCACCTATTTTGATTGGGTGCGAAGTTTTTGGATTCGGCTCATTGCCCGCATTCTTTGTAGTGTGCGTTGCCGCCTACGTGTGCAACGGCGGGCAATCCATTTACGCCCAAAAGAAACTGAAACTGAAGTTCTAGTCCTTTAGGCAACGAACAGAGTAACCGTAACTCTTACCGTTGTCGTAACGGCGAACGTTCTCGTAGTCGTAGAGGAAGCTCCAGCGGCACGCGTAGTAGCTATTGAACTCCGTAGAACTCCAGAAGTACGCGTAGTCGCCGGCATAGTTGAAAAGGCCATCGAGGTAGCGGAGGCCCGCAGGCAATACCCCGAAACCGTAGGAATCCAAGCCATCGCCATCATCTAACCAGCCACTGGTAGATTTCAGCTTGACACCTGCAGAATCCATTCCACCTACAGCTGTAAATAATTCCTCCCATTCTGCATCAAAGGGCAAATGCCAGCCCTGGGGGCAAACACCACGAACCTGAATTTTTGAGTCTATTGAAGCAGCATTACAAGACACCTCATAACCACAGCCCCTTCCTGTTTCGCTGAACACTGCGGCGGAATCCATAGCGGCACTCCATGTGTAGAGGCGACCGTACTTGGCACAGGAATCGGGTTCATTTTCGTAGCACCAGCTTGTGGAATCCGAGGTATAGCGTCCATCTTCATACAAGTACTTAACACCTGTGTAGGCGTAGTTCAGGTTTTCGGCCATCCAGGTCTGGTTGCCGATGGTCACCGTCTTGTACACCTGACCATCACGATCGTCGGTCATTTCACCATAATTAAAAGAGGAACCAACCTTACTATCAGATGAAATCCCGGAATGAATGTCCGACGCATTCGTACTGCCATCACCGCTACAAGCAACAAACATGACGCTAATAAAGCAAGCCAACATTGTAACGGCTAGATTCTTCGACTTCGTGCTACGCACTCCGCTCAGAATGACACTTCCATCCTTCATAAAACCTCCTAACGAATTGACAGGGGAAATGTAGAAAAAGGAGATCCCGAACTAATTCCGGGATGGCGCAGAAGGTGATTCATTTTTTATATTCGTCGCGTTTAGGTGGATTTACGGTTTGCAATGAATTCAGTTTATATTGAAATTACGGATGTGTGCAATTTGCATTGCAGTTTTTGCCCTTGCGGGAAGCGCGGGGCAGAACACCCGCGAACATTCATGAGTTCAGAGCTGTTTGACCGCTGCATTACCGAAGCAGCCACCGTTGCAGACCAGGTGTACTTTCACGTTCTTGGAGAGCCTACCCTTCATCCGGGATTTTCACTGTTCCTGAAAAAGTTGGAAGCCACCCCGCTGAAATTAAACCTTACCACAAACGGTACCACCATTGCCCGCAGCGGCAAGGCAATCCTTGCCTCCCCCGCCGTTCGCCAGGTGAATTTTTCCACCCATGCCTACGCCGAATTACCTTTAGACGAAGCCGCAGAAAACCTCCAAAACGTTCTGGATTTTTGCCGCATGGCTGCAGCCACACGCCCCGACATGTACATCAATTTGCGCTTGTGGAACGTTGGGGATGAAAGTTCCAATCCTTGGAACAAGTACATGCTGGAGCAGGTGAACAAGGCTTTCGGCCGCGACGGCACAAACGAGAACCACAAAGCAGACGAGAGCCGCGCCCCCGTCACCTTAGAACATTTCTGCAGCCGCCACAAAAGTTTTCTTGTGGAAGGTCGCATCTATCTTCATCAAGATTCAAGATTTGAGTGGCCCGGAACTGACGAGTTACGAGTTACGAATTACGAGAGAAAATATCCGAAGGGAACGTGCCGGGCTTTGGATACTCACTGCGCTATCCTTCACGACGGCCGCGTGGTGGCCTGCTGTCTGGATCACAGCGGACAAATTACTTTAGGACGGATTCAACAGGATTCCCTGTCCAAAATACTAGCGGGCCCATTGGCAGGGTCTATTAAAGAAGGTTTCGCCCAGCACGAACTGCGCCATCCCTTCTGTCAAAGTTGCACCTTCTGCAAACGATTTAAGTAATACCAACCTTACTTAAAGCTGCCGAACCTTGAATCTCACTCCCATTTTTTCTAAATTGCAGTGCAACAAAAAAAGACAGTTCGAAATCCATCCTGTCTCAAAACAAAACTAGGAGTAAACATGGCTCAAGAAAATTGTGGCCGCACCGACGCCGAACTTGATGGCGTCACCTTGCTTGGAAATCAGAATACCAAGTACAAGTACGATTACGATCCCGATGTATTGGAACGTTTCCCCAACAAGCATCCCGGCAATGACTACATGGTCATGCTGAACTGCCCGGAATTTACTTCCCTGTGCCCTAAGACCGGTCAGCCGGACTTCGCAGAAATCCGCATCAACTATGTTCCGGACCAGTACATTGTGGAATCCAAGTCCCTGAAGCTGTACCTGTTCAGTTTCCGCAATCACGGCGACTTTCATGAAGACTGCGCCAACATCATCATGAAGGATCTGATCAAGTTGCTGGACCCGAAGTACATTGAAGTGGAAGGCATCTTCACCCCTCGTGGCGGCATCTCCATCTACCCCTTCGCCAACTACGGCAAGCCGGGCACCGTGTACGAACAGAAGGCAACCGATCGCCTTTTCGCAAGCATCGATCGCAGAAATTCCTGGAAATAATTTAGCCTCGCGCTTGGGACTCGTTTTTGATGGGTCCCTCTGCGCCCTTCATCTCTATGCAAAAAGCAATCGTCCTTTCTTCGGGCGGTGTGGATTCCACCGTCTGCGTGGCTATGGCTGTAGCTAAATACGGCGCCGAAAATGTAGCCACTACCTCCATCTTTTACGGTCAAAAGCACAACAAGGAACTGGAATGCGCCCGCAAAGTAGCGGCCCACTACAAGTTGGCTCATTACGAATTTGACCTTTCCAGCGTGATGCAGTTTTCCAACTGTTCCTTGCTCTCTCAATCCACCCAGACTATTGAACACAAGAGCTACGCCGAACAAATCGCCACCGCCAAGGGGAAGGTCAGCACCTACGTTCCCTTCCGCAATGGTCTGATGCTTAGCGTTTGCGCCAGTCTCGCCCAGAGCATTTTTGAAAAAGATGACGTGGAAATCTACTTGGGGGCCCACGGTGATGACGCAGCCGGTAACGCTTACGCCGACTGTAGCGAAGTTTTCGTGAGCACCATGAGCAAGGCCATTTCCATCGGAACCTACGACCAGGTTGTGGTAACAGCACCCTTTGCAGGTCTTTCCAAGGCAGACGTTGTGAAGAAAGGGCTGGAACTGAAAGCACCCTTTGAACTGACCTGGAGCTGCTACGAAGGCGGCGACAAACCCTGCGGTGAATGCGGCACCTGCATCGATCGAGCCAAAGCTTTTGCCGCCAATAACGCGGAGGATCCCGCCCTATGAAAAAGACTGTAGATAACTTGATTCTTCTGAATGTCATCTTTACGGCAGGCCTCATTATTTCCAATGTGGTCACCGCGAAGTTGATGTACACCGGCATTACTCTGTTCGGCAATGCCGTAACCTTGCCTGGTGCAGGGGTCTGCTATGCAGTCACCTTCCTGGCAACAGACATCATTGGTGAACTGTGGGGAAAGAAAGAAGCCAACAAGGCGGTAATCATTGGCCTTATCGGCCAGATTTTCGCCTCCCTCCTGATTTTACTGACGGAATACCTGCCCGCTGCAGACGCCAACATGCAGGAAACCTACGTTCGCCTGCTAGGTCAGAACTGGGTATTCGTATTGGCAAGTTTGGCTGGCTACCTGATTGCGCAAAAATGGGACATCTGGATTTTCCACACCATTCGCGCACGCTACATCTTGAAGTACGGCCACAATAAGCACCGCTGGATTTGGAACAACGCCTCCACCATGACAAGCCAGATTCTGGACACCATCGTCTTTATCGGCATTGCATTTGGCATTGGTTTCGGCTGGCTGTTCCAGCCGGAAATGCGCCCCGTACTTGCCTCCATGATGATCGGCCAGTACCTATTCAAGATGATTCTTGCAGCACTCGACACCCCTATCTTCTACTTGCTTACCCGCAATTCAAAGAAGGGTGAGGAACTGGTTCTGGAAGAATTTAAAGTTTAGTCTCTACGGTAGCCGCTCAGCACCAGGCAAAGGAGGGCGGGAACATAGAAATACCAGACGAAATTATTGGAAACCGTTGCAATGATTTCCTGGATACTGTGATCCGGCCCCGTTGCAAGAGAAAGACCCACACAAACATCGCCCAGGAAGAACAGAATCATGCCACGCTTGATGATGGTGGCGTTCTTGGGAGAGAAATATCCAATCTTGGGAACCTTGCAAGCCACCACCAAAGAACAAATCAGGAAGGCGGCGTAAGTTGCTACGGTGGGAACCAGGGCAGAATCAAACATTCCAAAGAGATGCAAAGCATTAAAGATGAACATCACGATAAAGGGAATGATGATGATGAACGGCACATGGTTGTCAGTATCGCTGGTACGAGTGTGACGGTAGATGAAGATTGCCTGGAACACCATGAAGAAGCAGATTCCCAGCAAGGTGTAGTCGGTGCTATGTTCAAAAAGGTGAGTGGCGTTGTGAAGAATCTTGAAGCAGACATCCGCACAGAGGGCACAGAGCATACCTGCCTGAAGAAGGCGACGGTCACGCTTGCAGAAGCTGTACTTGCTACCGCAGAATAGCGCCATAATGGTAATGATGGTGGTTACAGAGAACTTGGTGTAATGCTGGAAATAGCTGGATTCAGCAAGGCACTGTTCCACCGCACCGCACTTGTAAAAGACATACCAGTCGCGGACGAAAAAGGCGATGGCGAGAACAGAAATAATGGAAAGAATTACGGCAACATGTTTCTTTGTAATCATGGCGCCAAAAATAATTTTTTTTGTAACTTTGTGTTATGCCTTTCGTACAAAGTTTCCAGGATTTTACATCCGTATACAGAGAACAGCCCTTTATGCAGGATTTCATGCAGAATCCGGCTGCAACCTGGATAGATTGTACACAAATTAGCGGTACGGATTGCTATTGCGACGACGATGCCCAGGCAGAAATCACCCGACTGATGAATCAGCTTCCAGACGACAAGCCTGGCATTCATTTTTTTGACAATGGCAATTACCACTATATGAGCAAGCTATGGACGGACCGCCTCCAGAAGCCCTTTAACCTGGTCATCTTTGACCATCATCCCGACATGCAGCCGCCCCGATTCGAGGGAATTCTCAGCTGTGGAGGCTGGGTGAAGGAAGTTCTGGACCATAACGCCTTCGTGAAGAACGTGATTCTGATTGGGGTGTCTGACCAGCTTATTGAGGATTTAAAACAGGACCCCACAGCGGAATTTGAAAAATACCAGGACCAAGTCACCTTCATTACGGAAAGTCAAGTCCAGAATTCCAATGTGGCGGAGCTGACAAAGGCGATCCTCCCCTCCCTTCAGGACGTTTACATCAGCATCGACAAGGACGCCCTGCGCCCGGCGGATGCGGCAACGAATTGGGACCAAGGCAGCCTGACTTATACCCAGCTGGAAGAAACCCTGCTAGAGATTTTTAAGAACCATAGAGTTCTGGGAGTAGACATCTGCGGGGAGCGGGCAAAAGACTGCGACTTTTCTGAAGCGGGAGACGCAGACGTCCTGAACAACGACCTGAATAAAAAGCTATATAACCTCCTGAGTTATGCATTTCAAGAGCAATAAGACATCTGCCGGAAAGACCCACGGGGTTGCCCGCGTCATATCCAAACGGGGATTTTGTAGCCGGAGCAAGGCCGAGGCTCTTGTTCGTGAGGGATGCGTAAAGCTGAACGGCAGGCCCGTCCACGATCCCGACGCCCCCGCTCGGGAAAACGACGAAATTACGGTCAACGGCCAGAAGGTTGAGGCCAACCAGAAAGTTTATTTTATGATGAACAAGCCCCGTGGGGTTGTGACAACGGCTAGCGACGAAAAAGGCCGCGCCACCGTCATGGACGTTTTCGCAGAGCAGTTCGCCAAACTTTTTCCCGGAAAGTCCGTGCCCCACATTGCGCCCGTTGGTCGTCTAGACGCCGCCAGCGAAGGCTTGCTGCTCTTTACCAACGATACGGAATGGGCCAACAACATTATGGAACCCCGGAAGGATCGACCTGCAGAACATCTCAAAATTTATCGAGTACAGACTGCAGGAAAACCCTCTCTAGAAGACCTAAAGAAAATGGAGGACGGATTTACCGTCCCCCCGAGAGTCTTTGGCGAACCTGAAGAATTCATGCACGCCGTTTCCGTGGAGATGATCCAGGAAGGTGAAAAGAACTGCTGGCTAGAAGTGACTTTGGACGAAGGCAAGAACCGTCAAATCCGCAGAATGCTGGCTCATTTAGGTTTTGAAGTCCAGCGTCTAGTCCGCATCCAAATAGACTGTTTCAAGCTGGAAAACTTGAAGCCCGGATGCATAAAGCAAATTACTTTTTCCTGTTAAGACGAAGAATACCGCCCTTGTTATATTCAGGAGCGTCCTTCGGGAATGGAATCTTGGTTTCCTGACGGAGCACGTAAACTTCGTCATCGCCCCAGTCAACTTCATTTCCAGACTTAGCGGGAACGCCATCCCCAAAGATGGTGTCTGCAGCAAGGAGCAAAGCTTCCTGAGGGTCTTCTTCAGAAGTAGAAATGCTCAAGTCCGGCAGAGCAAAGCAGGCCAAGCCCAAAGTATAAATCAAATCGCCGTGTTCCACGAAGTTAATCCACGGGTCCATAGGATATTCACCATCCCCCACTTCATCACGGAAACCTTCCTCGGTCCAGGCGGCACCGGACTGTTGCATATATACACCCTTGGCGCCAGCGGCAAACATCTTGAGAATAGCCATATTCACCATGTTCACATCTTCGATGGACTTGGCTTCACCCAGCAAGAAAAGCAGGGACTTGTGCTGCTCAATAGCGGTGGCGGCCTCAGCAGAAATATCCTGATGTTCCTTGAAGATGTCTACCAGCTGCGGAACTGCATCCTTACGGACAACGTTAAACATAACGCTGCAACCAGGAATGAGAACTGTTTTTGCATCGGCAGCAATAGTAACCGTTTCGTTGACCACAATATTGTCGGCGACACCAACGTTCATGGGAAATGCTAAGATAAATTGAGGCATAGGTCTTTCCTTGTCTAACTAAACTTTTTTCCTAAAGGATTGGACGACGGCTGTTTTCAGCAAGTCATTTTTTTGTGCAGTAGGAATCTGAACTTCACAATTTTCAATTGCGGCCATTAAGGAATCTCTGTCCAGTTCATTTTCCGCAATGTAAGCAGCATGTTTAGAACGATCCAGATTGCGAGCAAGAACTTCCTGTTCGTACTGTCCCGGCGTAGGGATAAACACGCACTTGGCGCCCAGTACAGCCATATCCATGACCGTACTGTAACCTCCGCGGGAAACAATCCATTCCGCAGACTTTACCATACGAGCAAATTGCTCATCCGGCAGATGGGAATAGTATTCCACATTGCCTTCCACTCTCGTACGGTAACCAACTGCGGGGCGCCCCTGGATAATGGCGTGCCTACCGGGAATACTTCCGAAGATGTCTGCAAGACGTTTCTCGAAGCGTCCTCGAGCAGGTTCCACTCCGGAGACCACCGCCACGAACTTGTAGGAGTCCGAAAAAGATTCCTGGATGGATTCATCTTGCGACGGGTTTGCTGCATGAGGCATGTCAGAAAAGCGAGACAACAGCCCCACGTACTTCACGGGACGAGGGCAGAATCTCACATGAGACATGCTTCCCGCATACCCAGGCATTTCGGGAACATCCGGCACCCACACTTCATCAAAATGTCTCATGACGGAATTGTGCCACAGGATACCCAGGGATTCGGCCGCAGCAAGCATTTTTGGGAATGCAATTCGACGCTGGTGCGTCATGTAGATGGACTTCGCCTTGTGGCTGTAAAAGCCAAAGCGATTGTCCGACACCAGGATATCGTAATGATGGCGTTCCACCATTTCTTCAGCAAACTGATGTTCAAAGCGGATCACCTTATTCAAGTGATTTCCGTTCTTCGCAAGCCACAGCCCCATATTATAGCCATGCTTGGGATACACAATATTGTAGGAAGGAGCCAGGCGCTGACGCAGCAGGGGAAACGCTTCCCTGAAGAAGGCCGCATTAGCCTTGACCACCGCAATTTCAACCACTGCACCTTGCCGCAAGAATTCGCGAATAATGGGTACGCAACGGGTTGCGTGCCCTAGGCCCCAGTCCAGCGGTGCAATTAAGACTTTCAACGAGCCTCCAGCCACATGTTGATCCAGTCGCCGTGGTCGCAGTCCTTATTGCCGCCCATATCAATACGAAGTTCCAGGACCTTCACGCCATTAACGTCCACGTTAACATCCTGAGTTTCCATGGAATACATGCGCTTGCTGCGGAACAATTCGCGGCCATCGCCGGCCACGATAAAGCTGGCGCCATCGCCACAGACGCTCTCATCGTCCAGGCCAATGGTTCCATGAAGGGTCTTGAAATTGGAAGGCAGACGATAAACCAAATTGGAATTTGCGTGGGAGCCAATACCGTAACGGTAAGGCACGCCGTTCAAGGTCAGACGGCGATGTTCAACAGTGGTGTTAATCTGCGGTTCACCCCAATCCTGAGTGAAGCTAGCCATCTTGAAATCGGAAAGAAGCAGTACGTCGCTTCCATCCACAAAGAAGTCCTTGATGATATGAAGCGTATCGCTGTCCGGCATGAGGCAATCGATATTTGCACGATTGAGACCCTTTGCAATCTTTGCGGAATCCAGATTCAAGGTATCCACATCCAGAGTCAGATGGAGATCTTCCTGCAGTTCTCCATTGAGGGAGTAAGTGCAGGAGAGGCCTTCCGGGAAGTTCTTATTGACGATGAAGGAATTATTCTCCATGTCGCTGACGAAGAACTTCTGCTGGTAATCGGAAACCCCGCGCTTGGCGTTAATCTTGTAAATTGCCAGAGGATAGCCAAACAGTCTCGGTTCCCAAAGGACACGTTCGTGCTTGTAGTCCTTGAGGATTTCGTCCATCTGGTCGGTGGTCTTGAAGCCCACCACACGGCTCTTGCGGTTCAGTTCGCCATAGCCATCCTGACCGCGAACCACATAAATATTCCCGTTGGAAGCCTTCATCTTCTGGGCGAAGGTTTCCAGATCCCAGCCAATGAAAGTACGTTCACTGTAGGAACTATGGCCCGAAGCAAGCATCTGCCAGGGACGTGCGTAGATGAAGATGGAGTTTTCCGGATAGGATTCCAGAACGCGATCCAGGTAATCTTCTTCTGCCAGCAGCTTATTCTTGTAATACAGCATGTTATTGCGGAAGCTGTCCCCGTGGTAGATCATCAGGCCCAGAGAAAGCAGACAAGCCACCACAGCCACAATATTGCCCGCAGATTCCACCTTCATCTTGGAAGCAAACTGCAGGGCATCGTACAATCCCAAGGCCATAATGAGGGCAAACAGGGGCAAGGCCACCAGCACATAACGCTGGTTAATATCGATGGTAAAGGTACCGGAAACGTTCAGAAGGATCACGAAAATCTGAATACAGAAGGCAAGCCCCAGAACAAGTCCACGCCAATACTTACGCCACACAATGGTTCTAACCAGTAACCAGACCGTGGTCAACAGCAGAATAACCGTAAAGCTAGTATAGAAGGGATTCTGCATGATACCGCCAAAGGCAGGATCCTGATCCAGGTTCATCATCACTTCCAGATTGGTCTTCATGTTGAAAATGAAGTTATCCAAGGAGTGTGCAGCGTGTTCGCCTCCCTGGAAGTCATAACCGCGGTAGGCCGCCATGGTATTCACGGAAGGCCAGCTGACGAAAATCACCGCAGCAACAAAAGCGGGCAGTCTATAGAACTTTTCAAGGAAATACTTGTAGTAATACAGCGCGAAGGGTATAAAGGCAAAAACCGTTTCCTGTCGAGTCTGTGCAAAGAAACCCAGCAGAGGAACCGTCAGCAGGAAATGCTTCCAGGTCACCTTATTGGCAGGCACAAAGGCATACCAGGCCATGAGCGCAGACAGCAGGAAGATATAAAGAACTTCCGTGGAGGCTGAACGAGCCTGCAACAGATAGATGGGCATGCCTCCCAGGAAAGTAGCCGCAGCCAGGGCAGCACCTTCATTAGGCACCAGCTGGAGTTTCTTCTCGGACGCAGTCTTTCCCTTAACCGGACTGGTGGGAATTTCCACCCACTTTTTCTCCTTGAACCACTGGGACAGGGCAAAGAAGAAGAGGAACAGGCTGAAGATGTAGAACGGGTAGTTCACCAGCAGAGCCGTGTCGCGGTTGGGGTTCGCCACGTTGAAAACCAGGGAATAGACAAATCCGAGAGCCTTTCCCTTGAAATTGTTCACTTCCGTAACGCAGTTCAGCTTACCGTTCAGCCAATCACCTTCGTTACAGATACCACCAGAATGTTGGAAATACATCTGGAGGCCCATGGATTCCCAGCTGGTTTCGTCGCTGAGAACGCGATGTGTATTCCCGATGTTGTTGAACATGAACACGGAAAAGATGAGAGTCACCACGGCGAGGACACAAATGGACTTCCCCGAAGGAAGGTAACTCTTGAAATTCTTCGAAATGAAGGGAATATTGATGACGATACCCGCCAAAAGAAGCAGGAAGGTGATCAAAATGGAATAATAGCCCAGCTGGATGTCGATGCGACGGGCAAATGGGACAGAAGAGAACTCAAAAATAAGGAACGCAACAACCAGTACGGCCAAAGTCAGGCCCATAGAGGTCAAAACAGTCTTCTTATCAAAATTCTTAGCGAAAAAATCCTTCACTTTACTCATGGCGGCAAATTTAGCAAATTAAGTTACTCACAAAAAAAAGAGCAACCCCAATGGGTTACCCTTTTTCAAACGTTTCGCGTTTTTTAAGAAACTAGAGACGGATATGGATGTCAACGCCCTTCTTTTTCTTCTTTTCCGGTGCCGGAGGAGGAGGAGGAGGGGGCGGAGTGATACGCAGTTCGCAACGGTCACCCGGACGCAATTCAACCGGCAGACGGCCGCGATTTTCCAGAGCGAAATGATCCTTACGGCCACCAGCCTTCACCAGAAGGTCTACGCGATCATAGGGACGGTCGCAACGAATCTTGTAATCACGAGAACGGGAATCCTGTTCGAAATCGCAGCAGATGCCGTTATCGCACATACGTTCCTTGAAGACGCGAGGCACGCCACGAACGCGGAGTTCAGCACGGGCATCACGATCCAGGGTATAACGCAGACGGCCGTGACCTTCCTTCAGACGTTCAGAGTTGGAACCGTTGCCGGAACGAATCTTAACGGAAGCTTCTTCGATACGTTCGTTACAACGCAGATCGTATTCGGAAGAAACGCCATCGATATGCAAATCACAGCAAGTAGGACCATCACAGCTACGTTCGTCAATACTCCAACGGGGAGGAGGAGGGGGGGGCGCGTCATGATGTTTCTTTTTCTTACCCCCGTCAATGTGAATGGAAATGCCCGCATAACTCATAGCTGCACAAACACCACAAAGAACGATTAATTTAGGAAAGTTCATAAATGTTCTCCTTAATCGTATGATAACTTTGTAAAGAAAATATAATAATAAAACCGGTGCAAAAACGTCCGTTTTCCTTAATTTTCCCAAAAATAATCCAAAAGTATTAGTCTAAAGGACGTACTTTCGAATGACTTCTGCAACACCGCCGTGATTATTGTCCCTTTCAGTAATGTAATCTGCGGATTTTTTGGCAATTTCAGAGCCATTTGCCATAGAAACACCTAAACCAGCGGCCAAAATCATGGGACAATCGTTTTCTTCGTCCCCACAAGCGATAGTATCTTCAAGAGGGACATTAAAATACTCGCTCATGAAGCGAACAGCGTCCCCTTTATTGGACTTCAGGTGGGAAAACTCCAGCATTTCAGGCTTACTGAACACATCAAACAGCTTTCCCTCTGTCGTTTTACGCATTTCTGTGCGGAAATCCAGAAGAGTGGAGTGATCCCCAGGAGTAATGATATTCACCTTAATGGGCGGTTTAATGACCACATTGATGAAATCACCGAAATATTCCCGAATATCCTTTACGACAACGTAATCCATCAACATGGTCTTGCAGTAAGTCTTCAGCTGTTCCGTCTCGTGTTCTGAGACCACCAGATCTCCAGCGTAAGTATGGGCATGGAAACCGCGGGCAAAGGCAGCATCCATAATGTTCTTGATGGATTCCACCGGGATGGGGCGAGTAAGGATAGGCTGTTCTGTAGCACTGTCAAAAATAAGCCCGCCGTTAAAGCTGACCAGGAAAAATCCCGGCTTGTAGAAACCATACTTCTTAGCCAGAATCTTGGCGCTGGCCAGAGGGCGACCCGTAGTAATCACGAACTTGTGGCCCTGGGCAAGCATATCCTCGATGGCCTGCATATCCTCGGGAAGGATGGTCTTGTCATCCGTAAGAAGAGTGCCGTCTAAGTCCGAGAAAAGAATTTTCATCTTGTTGCCAAGGAATTAAAGTTGGTCCAAAAAGCTTTCAGCGTCCATCTCGTCCAATTCCTTCTGGAGATTGGCCAAGGTTTCGTCCGTCAGGGCAGATCCTTCCGGAGCCTTTTCCGCACTTTTTTCCACCGTTTCCGAAGCACGCTCCTCGGCAATCTCGTTGGACTTGTCCAGCATTCCCTTGAGGGCTTCCGCCACAGAGGCAAGGTTACCATCGCGGCTGACGGCGGCGTCAATAGCGCAGGTCAGTTTCTTGCGAAGGTTTGCAAATTCATCCTTATCCAACTCCCCCACTTCACCGTGACAATACATCAGGGGTGTTCCACAGCGGGCACAACTAAAGACCATCATATTGGCCTTTTCGCCCTGAAGTTCCAAATCAAAAGAAGCACCACAATGGGGGCATTCAATGTGCAAATTACTCATACAACCCAAATGTAGAAAAAGCTTGTGTATTCATACATTTTTTTCAATTACAAGAGCCAATCCTCCCGCTTATTTTTAAATTAAACCCGTTAATTTTTGTAAACCCATCACTTTTAACAATAACCGTTAATAGAACTATGCTTTGTCAGTGGCTTTTCCATTTTACAAACATTGAACTTTTTGACGGCCGTCTGTTCCGCGCAGGCGTGGCCGCCATGCTTTCTATCATCATGGTCCTGTTCTTCATGCCGAAGTACATCAGGCTGCTTCAGGGTCTGGACGCTACCAGCGATTTCGATAAGGACGGTTCCAAGAAATCTCCTCCCATTATGGGCGGTCTCCTGCTGGTGATCGTTGTGGAAATCGTTTCCCTGCTGGTCTGCAAGATGAACGGCTACACCATTTCTACCCTGGTGGTGCTGGCAGCATTCTCCGCCGTAGGTGCCATCGACGACATCGCAAAGGTTCGTGCCAAGCGCATGGTCATGCAAGGCAAGCTGAAGGCCGCCGACTATATGGACAAAGCCGACGGCATTTCCAGTTCCTTGCGTTTGTTCCTCTACTTCCTCTTTAGTCTCGTTGTTGCCATTTTCTGCTATAAATTCATTCCTGAATTAAAAGGCAATCTGACGGTTCCGTTCTTCCCTCACGATGTTTTCCAGATTCATCTCCCCAACTGGATTTTCGTAGGCTTTATGACTTTCGTGATCGCCGCATCCGCCAACGGTACCAACTTTACCGACGGTCTGGACAGTCTCGTTTCTGTGCCTATCTTGACCAGTATGGTATTTGTGGGCCTGGTGGCTTACGTTAGCGGCAACTTCATCTTTAGCCAGTACCTCAGCGTACCTTACCTGCCGGGCTGCGACGAATTGTTCCCCTTGGCTACAGCCATTGCAGGTTCCTTGCTGGCTTACCTTTGGTTCAACAGCCCTCCCGCAGAAATCTACATGGGCGATGCAGGTTCCGTAGGCTTCGGCGCTGCCATCGGTATCATGTTCATCCTGGTTCAAGCCGGTCTTTTCTACCCCATCGTCTGCATTATCATCATCGCAGAAGCCTGCTCCGTCTTGCTCCAGATTCTTTGGTTCAAGATTACCAAGAAGACAACAGGAACCGGTCGTCGTATTTTCCTCTGCGCCCCCCTGCACCATCATTACCAGAAGAAGTGGGATGGACGCTTCCCCAGCAAGCCCCTGATGAATTCCAAGATCGTGTGGAGAATGCACCTGGTCAGCATCTTCGCGCTGATTGTATCTATGGTGATTTTCTTTGGCATTAGATAATTTGAGTTACGAGATGACCTGGCCGACGCTAAAGCAGGTATGAACTGAGCGTCAAAATTACAAGGTCTTTTTTTAGGATATACGATATGAGCGAAATGGTTGAGAAGTTGATTGCTGCTGGCCAGGAAGAGTTGGCAAACTATTTGAATACTCTGGATGGTGATGCACGTAAGAGTTTGGAACGTGATGTTGCTAGTCAGGATTGGGAAGAGTTGAAGGCTCTTCATGCTGAAAAGTCTACTGCAAGTCTGTCCGACAATGTTTCTTCTGATTTGAAGCCCATGCCTTTCAAGATTGGCGCAGACGACCTGCGTTACGACTTCTGGAAGGAAACTGGTGAAATTCTTCTGGGCAAGGGCCAGGTGGCCGCATTCCTGGTGGCTGGCGGTCAAGGTTCCCGCTTGGGCTTTGAAGGTCCCAAGGGTATGTTTGACATCGGTCTCCCCAGCCACAAGAGCCTTTTCCAGCTCCAGGCAGAACGCCTCCAGAACTTGGCAGCCCAGGTGGGACATCCCATTCCCTGGTGCATTATGACCAGCCCCTTGAATCACGAGGCTACCGTCAATTTCTTTACCGAGAACAACTTCTTCGGGATGGACCGTACCAACATCCGCTTCTTTGAACAGGGCACCATTTGCGCCCTCACTCCCGAAGGCAAGGCCGTCCGTGATGGAGAAGACCATCTGGCCCTGGTACCGGACGGAAACGGCGGTTGCTTTAGAGCTTTGGCCCAGAGCGGCACTCTAGCATGGCTTATTGAACGTGGCGTACGCTACGTGTTCCTGTACAGCGTGGACAACGCCCTCTGCCGCGTCTGTGACCCGGCATTCATTGGCGCATTGGCCAGCGAAGGCCGCAGCATGAGCGCTTCCAAGGTAGTCCATAAGGCAAACGCCAACGAAAAGGTGGGTATCTTCGCCTTCCAGAACAAGAAGCCCGGCGTAGTGGAATACAGCGACCTTCCGGAAGAATATCGCGACATGACCAATCCCGATGGAAGTCTGACCTTCGACGGCGGTAACATCGCTATTCACTTGTTCAAGATTGAGGGATTGCGCAAGCTGCAGACCAGCAAGCTCCCGTGGCACACCGCCCGCAAGACGGTTTGCGGTATTGAAAAGTGCTGGAAGTTCGAACAGTTCCTCTTTGATGCATTCCCGCAGCTGGGCTCCATGATGCCCTTCGGTGTGATTCGTGAAGAAGAGTTCAGCCCGGTGAAAAATGCAGAAGGGAACGACAGCCCGAAAACCGCACGTACCATGATTGGTAAGCTTCATCGTGAATGGTTGCGCAAGGCTCATGTGGAAATCAACCCCAACAAGCTTTACGAAATCTCCCCCACTCTGAGCTACGCCGGCGAAAACCTTTCCCGCCGTGTATTCGAGCGCGAACTGGGCAAGAGCATTCTGGAATTTGACGAAGAATAAGCGACCTGCGAGGAAGTACCTTGAAGAAATACACCCTCTACAAAACGGTATTTCGCGTACTTCTTCGTTTTCCTGACCGCATCTTCGAAGATTTATTCAACAAGGCTTATCCCATCTATAAAGCCCTCCATAAGGACAGGGCCTACGGTCGCGTTGTCCAGCACTTGAAAAATGCAGTAGCGGCAAACCCCACACCGGCCTTGAAACATACGACGCCCCGCAGTGTTTTCCGCGGGATTTACTGGAATGCCATTGACTCCTACCGCGGGCTGGACCGCATGCCGGAAGTCACCAAGCGGGTGGTTTTCGAGAATTCCGACATCATCCGCGAAGCCTTACGTCACGGCCCTATTGCAGCGATAAGCATCCATCAGGGGTCCTTTGAGTTACTGCATCGCAGCCTGTGTCATTTCAGCAACAACGTCCATCTAGTAACGGACACCCTCGGGGACGGCGAGCTGCGAAAGCTTATTCAAGAATTACGTAGCGACCCTTGTCTCACGGAATATAGTCCCGACCAGTCTCGGGAACTGATTCGCAATTTATTCAAGAGCGATGGCATTCTGGCCATGGTCTTTGACCAGGGGAAAAACACCAAGGGTAACAAGGTTCAGTTATTCGGACAAGACTCTACCCTATTCTTAAGATTGCCCCAACTGGTAAACCAGATGGGGGCAGGAATCGTTACCTTCAGGACCTTTACGAAAGGTGGCCTGCGAGGAAAGATCGTCATCCGCTTCGAAAAGTATTACCCGCCTAAATACAAAGGCGATCTCATCAACGAAATCGCCCAGGAAGTAGAAACTTGGATCGCGGAACACCCCTCCCAGTGGAGCTGGAACTACCACGGGAATTTTAAGGGGTAAGCAGAAAACGTTATACATTGTACGCTTAAAATTCAACTTTTGAATTACAAACAATTATACAATTTTCGTTCGTAAAGAAATCATTACCCATTAATTCATTCTTTTTTATTTCAAACAAATTATATTCATTGATAATTAAAGTGCATTATATATACGCATTACGACATCAATTCAGTTTAGGAGTAAAATAGATGAAAAAAAAATGCGCCTTTGCGCTTTTATTTGCACTTTGGGGATGTACAACAGAATCTTCTCCAACGCAGTTTTCCGAAAATGAAATCAACGAAGCCAAGATAGTAAACATACTATCATCAGCTATTGTTAGCGACCCTTCGCACGACCCATATTCAGTAGAAAACATGAACGTTGCGTTGAAAAAGACCGTACTTGCAAAAAGCCGTTCCGCAGAGGACTCTCTTGAAGCGGAAACACTATCTCTTGAAGCGAATTACCTCTACGTTAGATTTTTAGCAAACGGCAAACAAGGCGAAAGAGAATTGAAGAGTTATGACTCTACTCTCGTCTTGTTTAAACATCCGATGGACTACAAACAGATCTCTAAGCCAGCCGTTTACATAGACCCTACACTTCCAGACTCGGTCATTCCATACTTCGCCACAGTTCCTGTAGACTATAAATTCGGTCCCACAAAGTACGAAGTCATTAAGAAATTGTTTCTTGTTGAACCAGACGAATGTGGTGGCGATGATTGTGATGATATCGACAACGATTCAACCACTGTTGAGAAACGCCTTCTAAGCAGGACTAAAGGACTGACGAAGAAGTCCGCTTCCAAGCTATCCGACCTGGGAGTGTCTCTTCGAGAAGTTGAATGGAATTCTCTTGAAATGACAGGTAATCTAAACGAGCGTTTATCCTCAGACGGGGTCAAAACATTCAACAAGCCTAAATTCGCGTGGTCTCTATTCAGCAGTGCTCGAAAAATGGGTGGCAAACTGATGTATCGCGACACAACGCTAAACAAGGACTTACCCTTAGTCGGAGTTCGTGTTACTGGCGGTTACTCCTATTATTGGAGAGAAGCCCATACAAAGGAAGACGGATCATTTTCTATTCCGGAAAAATGGAGTTATTCTATCGATTATGAAGCGAACTTTGACTCAGAGGATTTCCTTCTAGAAAACGGACATTCCTTTTATGGCGAAGATTTGGAAATCGAAAAGAATAGTACGAAACAACAATGGACTCCTATTTTTGAAGGTAAACATGCTCTATGGAGTATTATCTGGAGCGCTGCGTATCAATATTGGTATGGAGATAATTACGGGTTAAAAAGACCTAGACAAAATACTCTGACAAACCTTAGTTTAGACATTGAAGTTTATTACAAAAACAAAAAAGATTATACGAAAGCTTTTTCAATTTTCACAGACAACCCCGGTTTCGGTTGTAATGCAGGTAACCGAACCGTAGGTCAAACAGGTACCGCAATCGTATTCGATAACATCTGTATTCTAGCCTATGAAAGGAGTCATCATGAAGTATTTGGAACTACTATTCACGAAATAGCCCATTCGTCGCAGTACTGGAATATGAAGACTGATTATGCATTATATCCACAAGTGGCTGAATACAACTGGGTTTTAACTCCCACTTATAAAGACTCCTATGCCAGAGGCGTTCAAAACTACTTTATTGAACAAAGGTATAATTCAACAGCATATAATGCCCCGTATGATTTACAGTATACAGGTATTGTCAAAGATTTGATGGACAACAACCCCAAAGTAGAGTGGAGTTGCACAAAGCTCGATAGAGTTTCCGGATTTAACATTGTAAACATTGAAGAAGCTTTTTTTCAAAATCAAGATTTTTCTTCTATGAAAAAGTACTTAATCAAAAACAACCCTCCCGGAAAAAACGGAGTCAATAAGTACAGTTCAACAGATATGGACAATCTTTTTAAATGCTGGGGGCTTTAATGAAAAAGAATTTCCCTTTATCATTTGTATTTGGAATTTTTCTTGCTTGTTCCGAGGGAGGTGATCCTCAAAACGAAGTTATTTTCGTAAACGATACTGAAAACAACATTCTGTTTTTATGGAAATGCGCAGATTGCGACGTTTTTGATACTATACCCATTTCGCCCAAAGATTCCGCATATGCAATTGGAGACCATCGTTTCCCTCTTCTTCAAGAAAACGGCCTACGCTCTAGTGAGAAAGATGCTCTTTATCATGTTCGGTTAGTTTTCGAGTTCAACGAAGAACGGAAATGTCTTTTTTATGAAAAAGACAACTTGATTGAAGGCGACATAAGAGACTTAAAATCATTTGAAAACATTGGCGAATGTAACTTCTGCGTTTTACGCAATGATGCAATTCCCGATGGAATGGTTTACCATATCACAAAGGAGATGCTTGATCAAGCAGTCCCTTGTGAATAAGATTTTCGGCCAACCCGAGTTTGACACTTACACCTTCACATTGAAGTTTTCAATTTTCGGATGGCTGATGTGCAGGCCATTGACAGATGTCTGCGAATACATAGCTCCATTTTCCGTAAGGCTAATATCAACGCTATTGAAGTCTATGAGCTTAGCCACTTTGAAAATTTCACGAACATAGCATCCATCAAGGATCCTTCGAGTTGCTGCATCGCAGCCTGTGTCATTTCAGCAACAACGTCCATCTAGTAACGGACACCCTCGGGGACGGCGAGCTGCGAAAGCTTATTCAAGAATTACGTAGCGACCCTTGTCTCACGGAATATAGTCCCGACCAGTCTCGGGAACTGATCCGCAACTTATTCAAGAGTGAAGGCATTCTGGCCATGGTCTTTGACCAGGGAAAAAACACCAAGGGTAACAAGGTTCAGTTATTTGGAAAAGACTCAACCCTATTCTTAAGATTGCCCCAACTGGTAAACCAGATGGGGGCAGGAATCGTTACCTTCAGGACCTTTACGAAAGGTGGCCTGCGAGGAAAGATCGTCATCCGCTTCGAAAAGTATTATCCGCCTAAATACAAAGGCGATCTCATCAACGAAATCGCCCAGGAAGTAGAAACTTGGATCGCGGAACACCCCTCCCAGTGGAGCTGGAACTACCACGGGAATTTTAAAGCTTAACGCTTTTGGATTTGGCGTCCCAGAATGGAATAAATACGTTCTGTGGCGCCATTCTTTTTTAACACCTGAATCTTGGAACCTGCGGAGTAAAGAAGGATCTTGGAATCCATCTTTTGGGGTTCGTACTTTTGTGCGATGCCCAGAGGGGCTTCCACAGGGTCTTCGCCAGGATCCACAGGATCAACACCAGGATTATCATCCGGATTTTGTTCGGGAGCATAAACCATCAGGGTGTCAAAGAAAAACACGGGATAATCGCCCCTGCGGGTCCAAATCTTCTGGTCTTCCACCGAGCCGTCACGGGTATTCAGCAAGGAGACAAAATCATCACTCTGCATGTATTCCGTATAGCTCTTGTGCAGGCCTGTCAGTTCGCTCACCTCATTAGAGGCATTCTCGAAAATGACGGAATAAAGTTCCACATCATGAACGAGGGTATCCTGGTAAAGGTGCTTCGTCCCGCCAATCGTATTCAGGCACGCAATCAAACCACCAACGAGTTTGCCATCCACCTTGCCTGCATTGTAACCGTAATTCATTTCCACATTAGTGTAATAGGCCTTTCCTGCAAGACCACCAGAATACTGATACTGGCGTTCAGGAATCTGAACAGACACATTTCCGCGGTTATACATGTCCTGGATTTTAATGAAATTGTCAAAGCCAACAATGCCGCCAATTTCAAAACGGGAATACCGGTCTCCAGCACTTTCGCTAACAGCAAGTACATCACCGTAATTAAAAGCCTGCTGCAAATAGGTCAAGTCCATGACATAAGAACCATTTGCCACAAGAGCACCTGCAACACCGCCCACATAATGATCACTGTTGGATTCGCTGCGAACATTTCCTCTGTTGCCCACCTGATATGCAAGGGCATTTTCATCAAGGTTGTATACATAACCCAAGACTCCGCCCACATAGTTTACGCCAAATTCAGCGGTAGAGACGCCCTCCACATCACCAAAGTTCAACGCACCCATAAAAGCACCACTACGACTATCCCCAACAATACCGCCCACACGGACAGAATCTACGGAAGTGGCCTTGACGGAACCAAAGTTATAAAGTTCCTTGGAGCCCTGATTCCAGGCGGTAAACCCAGTCTTCCAGGACTTGTTCATGTAGCCAACGATGCCACCCACGGTAGCAAAATGATAATTGCCTTCCACGGAAATTTTGCCGGCATTCTTTCCGCTCACGATAGAACGATAAGATTCACCCACAATGCCGCCCACGTCCACATTGCCGCAAGATTTTACGGTAATGTTCCCTTCATTCACCACAGAATCTAGGGTATAGGAAGGATCGTCCGATTCATAGGGAGTGTAATCGCCCACAATGCCGCCTACATAGGTAATGGCATTGAACCCGCTACACACCAGGGAATCGTCCACTACAATTTCGCTGGAGTTGAAAGCATTGGTCAAAGGAGCGTACGCATAGCCAACAACGCCACCCACCTTGTTACTACCGGAAATGCGATTATTCACACTACGCACATGATGCATTTCAGAGGCATAGGAATTATTGTAGGAATGAAAACCGGCAACACCACCTGTAGTTCCCTGGGAAAAAATACGGCAGTTACGGACCTCAACGTTTTCAAGAACACCACCTGAATGGCTAACCATAAGGCCACCCATGACCTTAACAGTATCAGAACCGATTTCGCAGTGAGCAATATTCAAGTTCTTGATTACACCACCCCGTGTTCCCACATTTATAAATAGAGGAAGGTCCGATTTTAACCCATAAATGGTATGTCCCTGACCATCAAATGACTCCATATAAGTTTGATAATGGGTCAGGTCATTCTGGATCCAGGGAATTTCGGAGAGGCTAAGCGTATCCTTTCCAAATACAATATCGTTTTTCAGCCTCACATTTATGAAGCTGTATGTTGTATCCACCATCTGGCGGAAACCAATCAACTCTTCCGGAGTGGTGATTTCATAGATTTCCTTGCCCTCTTCCATGACGGATTTCGGCAAAACAGCGGTACCATCCCAGGCGGCAAAAACACTGGCAACAGCAAGAACAGAACAAACAAATGTGCGGGAAATGAAACTCATTTTTCCTCCATTTTAAACCCAGCACAATAATAGAAATTCTGTATTAAGAATGTCGTTCGGTCAAGCCGAGATAGACGTTTACACCTTCACGTTGAAGTATTCAATTTCCGGATGGCTAATGTACAGGCCGCTGACAGATGCCTGCGGATACATGGCGCCATTTTCCGTAAGGCTAATTCCAACGCTGTTAAAGTCGATGAGCTTAGCCACATTGAAAATTTCACGAACATTAGGCAGCACCGGATAACCCACAGCCGGGCGGATTCCCTTCCATTCGCAGGTAGCATCCAGCTGGTTGCTCAGATACTGCGCGCCCGCTTCTGCAAGGCGGTCTGCAACGGTCTGGAGCAGGAGCACATCGTAGTCGCTGCCGCCCTGTTCTTCCTTCAGCTTGCTTAAGCGCCTTTCCAGTGCGTCGCTGACGGTAACGGCAAACGCACCCACAATGTCGCGGAACAGTTTATCGCCTGCAACGCTGCTGTACACGCTAGCGGTCTTTGCGTCGGCGGGAGCCACATAGTCACAAAGAGCAAGGCAAGTTCCTTCCGGATTTTGCTGACGGGCAGTGTTGATTTCTACGATATCTTCGGCGGTGCCGGTACGTGCGGTATTGAAGACGATGGTGCCGTCAGTGCCTGCGGCAGGATAGAACGCCTGGACGGCGCGGAGAGCATATTCCGGACGATTCAAGTCGGCAAGCAAAGCCTCGGCATCAGCCTTAAGCTTTATTGCTTCTTCGCAATCGGGCTTCACCTTCCAAGTGTAGAAGAAGTATTCCCAACTGATCAGCGGGATGACCTTATCCAACGAGATTGGCGGCAACTTGCTTTCGCCAAAGAAGGGCGGCTGCACCGGGCTGTACTTGGACCAATCGCAAGCAAAGCGGCGTTCCAACGGGGTCTTTTCGGCAGCAGCCAAGGCTTCTTCGGCGGCGCTGATGATGCCAGCCTGCTTGTCGCGAATATGCTGCTGTTCGATGCGGTTGTCTTCGATAGTCTTTGCACTTGTAGCTGGGTCCAGAAGATTCTGGGCCAGGCCAGGATTGCTAGCGGCATCACGAACGTGGAATACGGGGCCATCATAACAGGGAGCAATCTTCACTGCAGTATGAGTGGGGCTTGTGGTAGCGCCGCCAACGATAATAGGAATGCGAAGACCAGCCTCCTGCATCTTGGTAGCTACGGTACACATTTCTTCCAGAGACGGCGTAATCAAACCAGAAAGGCTAACGATATCAGCCTTGTGTTCAATAGCGGCATTAACGATTACGTCTTCGGGAACCATCACGCCCAAGTCCACCATTTCAAAGCCGTTACAAGCCATAATCACGGACACGATGTTCTTTCCGATATCGTGAACGTCGCCCTTCACGGTAGCAATCACAATCTTGCCACGAGAAGCGCCGGCGCCATCTGCGGACTTGCCCGCTTCAATGTAGGGCTGCAAAATTTCCACAGCCTTTTTCATGGTACGAGCGGTTTTCACCACCTGGGGCAAGAACATCTTGCCTTCGCCAAAGAGGCGGCCCACTTCGTTCATGCCGTCCATCAACGGGCCAGAAATAATGTTCACCGGGCTATCGCCACGATTAATCAATTCCATCAAATCCGGCTGGAGAGTGGTGGAAGTCCCCTTTAAAAGAGCTTCCTGCAAACGTTCTTCCGGAGTCAAGGTCACCGAGCTTGCCGAGGTGTCCGAAGCCTCGTCGCCCCTCGACTGGCTCGGGGAACTTACACTAAAAATTGCCTTGGGATCGTACTTGGCACCGCTTTCCTTTGCAGCCATCTGAGCCGCATTCATACGGCCAGCAATTTCAATCAACTCTTCGCTTGCTTCCGGATGAGTATTGAAGAGAACTTCCGTAATGGCCATGCGAAGTTCCATAGGAATACTCTTGTATTCCACAGCGGCGGCAGGATTCATAATGGCCATGCCCATGCCGTTGGGAGTTGCATAATGCAGCATGGTAGAATGCATAGCTTCGCGCAAGTAGTTATTGCCACGGAATGCAAAACTCAAATTGGAAAGACCGCCAGAAATTCGGACGCCAGGCAGGTTGTCAATAATCCAGCGGCAAGCGCGAATAAAGTCATGAGCGTAGGCGTTATGTTCCGCCATGCCTGTTGCCACCGTCAAAACGTTGGGGTCGAAAATAATATCGGACGGGTCAAAGCCGCACTTTTCCGTGACAATCTTATATGCGCGAGAAGCAATCTGCACGCGGCGATCGTAATTGGTTGCCTGGCCTTCTTCGTCAAAGAGCATCACAATCACAGCAGCGCCCAAACGCTTCACCGTCATGGCGTGTTCAATGAAGGCTTCCTCACCCATCTTCAAAGAAATGGAGTTCACGATGCACTTACCCTGAGCGCATTTCAGGCCTTCTTCAATAACTTCAAAACGGGAACTGTCCACCATGATGGGCACGCGGCTAATGGCCGGATCAGAAGCCAGCAAGTTGAGGAAAGTTCTCATTTCCTGCTTGGCATCCAGAAGGCCGTCGTCCATATTGACGTCCACCACCTGGGCACCATCTTCCACCTGTTTGCGGGCGATGTCCAGGGCTTCTTCGTAATTCTTTTCGTTAATGAGGCGCAGGAATTTCTTGGAGCCGGCCACATTACAACGTTCGCCAACAGGAACGAAATCCTCTACGTTGCTGTTATCCGCACCATTGCTGGGGCGAACCTGACTTTTTAACAGCGGTTCAAGGCCAGCCAAACGAAGCAGCGGAGAAGTGACGAATGCAGGCGCGGGTTTGCGGCGTTCATAATCTGCGGGCAGAGCGTCTAGCATCTTGCGCATGGCAGCGATGTGTTCCGGAGTGGTACCGCAGCATCCGCCAATCATATTCACCAGCTTTTCGTCCATGTAGGGCGTCATCAAACGCACCATATCTTCCGGCGTATCGTCGTAACCGCCGAACTGGTTGGGCAAACCGGCGTTGGGGTGACAGCTCAAATAGCAAGGAGCCAGCTTTCCCATACGGCGGAGATACGGAATCATACCGTCAGCACCCAAACCGCAGTTGAGGCCAATGGACAAAGGCTTCGCATGCATCACGCTAATCGTAAACGCTTCCACCGTCTGACCAGACAGCGTACGGCCAGAGGCGTCACTCACCGTCATAGAGAACATGATTTCCAGAGCGCGGGGCGTTTCTCCACGGGCAACAGTATCGGCCTCGTATTTTTCCTTAGCCTTGATGTAGGCGCTGGCAGCAGCCTTGGCATTCAAGGTATCGAAAATGGTTTCCACCAGGATGGCGTCCACCCCCTCTTCAATAAGAACCTGGATCTGTTCAAGGTAGGCGTCTTCCAGTTCGTCAAATGTGATGGCGCGATTGGCCGGATCGTTCACATCATCGCTCATGGAGAGCATCTTACTGGTGGGGCCTACATCACCAGCGATATAAACCTTACGGCCGTACTTTTTGAAACCTTCCTCGGCGGCCTGCTTGGCGATCTTTACGGAAGCGCGATTCATCTCCGCAATGCGGTGTTCCTGATGATACTCGTGCTGACTGACGCGCTGGCTAGAGAAAGTATTGGTGGTCAACACATCCACACCGGCATCCACATAGCGACGCTGGATATCCAGAATCACATCCGGACGTTCAATAGAAAGCATGTCGTTATTGGCACCCTTAATGCCATAATCCTGAATGACGGAACCCATACCGCCATCCAAGAGCATCATCTTACTTTCAAAAGCTTCGCGAAGAGTCATTTTATTCATCCTATGCTTGCGTAAACCGCCCACAGCCCTTATGCATTTATGCATTTTCATGCATAAATATAGATAAATTGGATAGCCCTTTCAACAGAAAAACGCCCAGTACAATCTAGGCGTTCATCAAATACCCCCTGTTATACCCGCAAACTAAATCTAGTAATAGAAATTCCCTATACCACAATTTTAGTAGGTCAAGCCAAATCCGTAGGGATACAAGCCTTTCTTTCCGTCCCCATCGTTAATGGGAATCTGCTTGGCGTCCTTTGGCCAGGTATGAGGCAGTTTGCCCGTGGGTTTAACATCGCCGTAGAGCACGTCGGCAACGCCTGCGCCTTCACTACCGGGGAGCCATGCCATCACAAAGCCATCCACAGCGTTGATCAACTTGGTAATGGGGAGCGGGCGGCCAGCCACAAGAACCAGCACCACCTTCTTTCCGGCAGCCTTCCAAGCATTCACCTGCTTGATGTTTTCGTCGGTACTTTCGAAATGAGTCATGTGGGACTTTTCCGTGGTGAAAATCTTACCGTTAAAGTCCTTTTCGCGGAAGTCGCCGAACCATTCTGCGTAAGGAGTTTCACCAACGACATAGACAACGGTGTTTGCGCTATCTGCATTTTCGACGCGGGAGCCTGCAGCCACCTGGTCAAAGCCGCCCTGAATAGAGGTTGCCCCTGGAACGTCACCACGAGTTCCCTGCCAGCCCAAAGTCCATGCGCCGCACTGAAGGCCAGTCTGATCCGCATGGGAACCAGTCACGAAAACCTTGCCGTCCTTAGCCAAAGGCAGCACACTTTCGTTCTTCAGCACCACAAGACTCTTCTGCACCGCTTCACGAGCAATGGCACGATGTTCTGCGCTGCCAATATTTTCAGCCTTGCCCACATACGGTGCGGGGCCCATAGGATTATCCAAGCGACCAGCACGAATCTTCACACGAAGGATGCGACGAACAGCGTCCTTAATGCGATCTTCGGAAACCTTGCCATCCTTCACCAAGGTCGTCAACGTACTCACGAAAGATTCTGCGGAAGACGGCACCATGGCCAAGTCAATGCCAGCGTTAATGGCACGGCGAATGGCTTCGTCGCTAGACACGTTGGTTTTCTTTCCTGAATAGTCACCTGCGTTGCCCGGTGTGGTAGAATGTTCAATGCCTTCCCAGTCCGCAATCACGAAACCGTCAAATCCAAGTTCAGTCTTGAGCCAGCCCGTCAAGCGCAAAGAATCCACATGCTGATGCACGCCCTTGACCGTATTGAAGCTCGCCATCACACTCTGGGCGCCCTGTTCCACCGCCGCAATATAAGGCGGCAAATGAATTTCGCGAATCTTCTTGTCGCCCACGGTTACGTCGCCGCGGTCCCAACCCTTAGCCGTTCCACCATCGCCAATAAAATGCTTGATGGTTCCAGTAATGCGCCATTCTGCGTCAAAATGATCACCCTGCAAGCCGCGCAAATAAGCGGAACCAAGATCGATGGCAAGTTCCGGCTTTTCGCCAAAGCCTTCGTAGGTGCGGCCCCAACGTTCATCCTGAGGAACGCTCAGCGCAGGAGCAAAATTGTAATCGATGTGGGCTGCCCACATTTCTTCGGCAGTAGCCTGGCCGATACGACGCACCAACGCAGAATCGCGAGTAGCACCCAGGCCAATATTATGAGGGAACACCGTTCCGTTAATCAAATCAGCGGCACCATGGACACAGTCCTTGCCATAAGTCACAGGAATCTTCTGGGCCCAACCTGCCTTGTAGAACTCAGCAGAATAAGCGCCACCGCCCTGCAAAGCAGAACCGCAAATACCATTACCACACTTGACGTTGGGCACCATGGCTTCCGTCATCTGGGCAATCATATCATCCAAAGACATGTCGGCCATCAGCTTGTCGATACGATCTTCGACGGGATCCCGCTTTAAAACTATTTTCGCCGGACCTGCGGAATTTTCAGCAGCCAGCTCGGCCAACTTGGCCACGGTCAAGGTTTCGGGCAAGAAACCGGCCTTACGAACAATCAAAACCTGGGGATCCGCAAATTTTTCCTTCAAGTGGAAATCACCCTTGGCCTTGGAAAGGGTTCGCGCATCCGGCAAAAGATTAGGCACCGTCTTAATGGACACAACGGCGTCCTTCAAGGGAGCGCCCTGAGCATCCACCACGTTACCGGTGATTGCAGCAAAACCAGGAATTGCCATAGCCAACATGGTGGCCACAGCAGCGGAAATAAACTTGTAATTCTTTTTCATACAAGATTAAATCTAAACTAAAAGAGGCTCTTCATCAACATGTGTGGGTGGCTTCGCCACCCTTTTTTGTTGACTTTCGCCTAAATTAAACAAAAAATGGGCTATTTTCTAAAATTTAAT
>NZ_FRBE01000024.1 GCF_900142535.1 Fibrobacter sp. UWEL | reverse complement strand
CAAGAATTTTGTATCTTTGCTCTCGGTTAAGATGACTCAATGCAACCTCTTTGTGGTAAGAGAAGGTTGCAATTTAGTTATCCTAGCTGGCTCCCATCTGGGGGCCTTTTTTGCATCCTTCAGATTCCGCTCGGATTATGCATTTGCAAATAGAATTCGGGTGTAAAATTTCGTTTATCCAAGACTTTTTTACAAATCAAAATGTGACATAGATTATACACTATGTATGTTTTTTTTGATTTTTTACTGTCATTTTTTGCAGAATTAGCAAAGCGAGAAGTTTTTTTCGAAGCACAACAAGAATATAGCTGGAGAAGTCATACACAATGTATATAAGGCGTTCAACACCCCAGGGCAAAACCTGCCAAATCAAAGATGTCGACAAACAATGTGACCTCTGCGGACTTTGTTAAGAAATACAACCTGGTATCAGCCAGCAGTGTTCAGGCAGCGCTAAAAGGATTGCTTGCATAGCAACTCGTTACGCAAGAATCCGGCAGTTACCGGGTTTACGATTATTTTTTCGCCCACTGGCTGAAAACGCAGAGGTAGAGCAACTATTTCCCATAGTGTTCCTTCAGGTCCATCAAATACTGAAGAGCCTGCATGGGGGTCATTTCTTCGGGACGGAGGCGACGCACTTCTTCCTTCAGGAGAGTGGTGCTTTCGTCAGGAGGAGCGAACAGATCCACCTGGGGCTTTTCCTTCAGTTTCTTGTTGGCAGCTTCGTCGCTGGGGTCGATCTTATGCTTTTCAAGACGCATCAGGATCTTGCGGGCACGGCGCAACACGTTGTTGGGAAGGCCCGCCATTTCTGCCACGTGAATACCATAGCTGGAGTCGCAGGCACCTTCAAGAATCTTGTGGAGGAACAGCAACTTGTCGCCCTTTTCCTGAACGGCCACCTGGTAGTTGCCGGCGTGTTCCAAGCCATCCACCAAACCAGTCAATTCGTGGTAGTGGGTAGCAAACAGCGTGAGGGCAGCGCGAGCGGGTTCGTCGTGAAGCGTTTCAACGATGGCCCATGCGATGGAGAGACCGTCAAAGGTACTGGTACCGCGGCCGATTTCGTCCAGAAGCACAAGGCTGTGGGAGGTTGCGTTACGCAGGATGTTTGCGGTTTCAATCATTTCCACCATGAAGGTCGAGAGGCCGCGGCTCAGGCGGTCGCTGGCGCCCACGCGGGTAAAGATACGGTCCACAACGCCAATGCGGGCAGATTCCGCAGGCACGAAACAGCCGATTTGCGCCATCAGCACAATGAGGCCGGTCTGACGCAGGTAAGTGGATTTACCAGCCATATTGGGACCGGTAATCAGCATCAGTCGGGTGGCCTCAGGCGACAGCTTCACGTCATTGCTAATGAAGTCCAAGTCCGGATTCACCGCCACAATCACGGGATGGAACCCGCCCTTGATTTCGATGCCGGAGCCTTCGAATACCTCGGGGCAAACGTAATTGTACTTACGTGCGGCGCGAGCAAAGCTGTACAGCGTATCCACGCGGGCGATGGCATTTGCAATTTCCTGCAGCTCGGCGCGCCAGGAGTTCACGCGTTCGCGGAGTTCGCTAAAGATTTTGTATTCCAGAGCGTGAATGTTCACTTCCGCATTGCTAATGACGGATTCGCATTCCTTCATTTCGGGAGTGATGTAACGTTCTGCATTTACCGTAGTCTGCTTACGGATGTATTCGTCAGGAATCGGGTTGGTAGCCTTGGCCATGGCGGCGCGGGTCACTTCGATGTAATAACCGAAGACCTTGTTGTAGCCCACCTTCAGGCTGGGAATGCCAAGACGTTCCTTTTCGCGGGTTTCCAAAGAGGCAATCCACTGACGGCGATCCTTAATGTCAGCGTTCATGGCGTCCAATTCTGCGTTGGCACCTTCGCGAATCATACCGCCTTCGCGGACGGTCAACGGCAGGTCATCATTGAACTGGCTGAGAAGTTCCTCTCCCCTACCCTGGGCGCGCATCAAAGCGTCACGCATGGGTTCAAAAATCGGGGAACGCAAACCTTCCAGAACTTCAGCCACCTTGGAAGCCTGAGCCAGGGAACGGCCCATACCAGCAAGGTCACGGGCGTTGGCGCGACCAGAACCAACGCGGCCCATCAAGCGTTCCATATCCAGAATGGAAGTGAGAGATTCCTTCAGTTCATCAAGTGCAACAGGATTGTTGACCAGTTCGTCCACAGCTTCTTCGCGTTCCTTGATGCGGTCCACGGAAATCAGCGGATGGCTCACCCAATCCTTCAAAGTTCTGCCACCCATTGCAGTAACGGTAAAGTCCAGCACGTAGCAAAGAGTGCTGCTCATATCGTCGGCGTTCAGCGGGCGCACCAGCTCAAGGTTGCGCAAGGTGGACGGATCCAAAGTCATATAGTCGTCCAGATTCAAAATCTCGAGAGCCGTAAAGTGCGAGAGCTCGGATTTTTTCTGGTACATCAAATACTGAAGCATTGCTCCAGTGACAGCAGTTTCTTCGGGGCGGCCGTCAAGTCCGAGACCATCCAAGGCTTCAACCTTGAAGTGGCTAAAGAGCGTGTCGCGGGCGGCTTCTTCTCCGAACTGGAAACCCGGAAGCTCCGTAATCAAAATGTTTTCGGATTTCACCAAGTCCATGACGCCGGCGGGAATCTTGGTTCCTTCGGGAACGAGAATTTCCTTAGGCATGCGGCGGCAGAATTCGCATTCGAAAGCCTGAATGGAACTCTTGCAAGTAGCAAGGTAACCCGTGGTCACATCGGCGATAGAGAACACTGCGGTTTCAGCCTTGCCCTCAGCGGCATCCTTCGTGGTGTCGGCACTTCCCGGGATGTAAGCGCAAAGGTAATTTGCTTCCTTGGCATCCAGGTTGGCTTCGTTCATGGCGGTGCCGGCACTGATGATTTCCACAATGTCGCGCTTGACAATGCCCTTGGCTAGCTTAGGGTCTTCCACCTGTTCGCAAATGGCCACGCGATAACCAGCGGCCACCATCTTGGGAACGTAACGTTCGGCGGCGTGATGCGGGAAACCGCAAAGGGGCGTAGCACCCGAGGCACCATTGTTACGGCTCGTGAGAGTAATGCCTAAAATCTTAGAGGCAATGACAGCATCTTCTTCGAACAGTTCAAAGAAGTCGCCCATTCTAAAGAACAGAATACAACCAGGGTTCTGAGCCTTGATATCGTAATACTGTTGCATTAAGGGAGTGCAAGCCATTACAGATCTCCCATGGAAAGTTCAACCTGATCCGGATTTTCTTCCGGTTCCACAGGTTCTTCGGTAGCAATGGATTCCGGCTTGGCATACTGAGGTACCAATGCGCCAGCTTCCAGAAGTTCACTGAATTCGCGGAGGCGAGGCAGATCTTCGGGAATACGATTGATGCCGAAGTACTTCATAAATTCCTGGGTGGTAACGTACGTGTAGGGATTGCCCACAGTTTCCGCACGGGAACCCAATGCAATAAATTTTTTGTCCAGCAGGTTACGGATGGGGCCATCCACAGAAGACACACCACGAACCTGTTCAATGGCGGCCTTGGTTATGGGCTGCTGGTAAGCAATCACGGCCAGAGTTTCCAAGGCGGCCTGGCTCAAGCGACGAGCGTTTACTTCCGGGAAGAGCTTGCGGACCCAAGGATAATACTTGGCGCGGGTACGGAAGCGATAACCGCCGGCCTGTTCCACAATTTCAAACGGAGAGTTGATCTTGTTCAGGGAATCATTGGCAGCAATGAGTGCATCAGAAACCAAACGAGCATCCAAAAAGTCGCCCAGGATTTCGCGGAGCTTTTTCAATGTCACCACATCCGGAGACGCAAATACCAGAGCCTGGATAATGCGGGCAAGGTCTTCCTGACTTTCAACTTTAGGAAGTTCCGCAGATTCTTCGGCCAATTCGTCAATATCTTGATTCTCTGCCATAGAGCAACCTCTTAGAATACAACCAAGTCGTTCTTGTGGACAAGTTCATCGGCCACGTCCTTACCCAGCAAGGCGTGGATTTCAGAAGTTTTCTTGTGCAGCACCAGCTTCAAAGTTTCGCTATCAAACTTTACAACACCGCGGGCCACAGCTTCGCCGTTTGCATCAAGGACTTCAATCAAGTCGCCCTTGTCGAAATGCTTCTTCACGGCAACAACGCCAACAGGCAGCAAGCTGGAATGCTTTTCGCGCAAAGCCTTTACGCCGCCTTCGTCCACCACCACACTTCCGCGGGGAGTGGTAATAAAGCTAAGCCAACGCTGACGGCTGTTCAACTTCTTTGCAGAGCCCACAAACAGAGTACCTTCAGCCTGTTCAAGAATCACTTCATGAGGAAGCACTCGCATACCGCAAGCCAGGAACGCATTGCAACCGCTCTTGGTAACGTTACGGATAGCTTCCAGCTTACTGCGCATACCGCCGGTACTTACAGCGGAGCCGGCTTCGCCGGGCTTGCCAGCCAGAGCAAGAACCGCAGGAGTAATTTCGGGAACAAAGCGCAGCAAACGTGCGTTAGGATTCTTCTTGGGATTGTCGTCAAACAAACCGTCTTCGTCAGTGAAAATCAGCAGCAGGTCTGCATCCAAGAACAAAGCCACGTCAGAGGACAGCTTATCGTTATCGCCCACCTTGATTTCAGCAACAGCCAGAGAGTCGTTCTCGTTGATGATGGGAACGATCTTTCGGGCAAGCATTGCCTTGATGGTGTTCTGCAAATTCTTGTAGCGACCGCGATCGCGGAAGTCATCAGCAGACAAAAGAATCTGGCCCACAGAAAGCTGACACCAGCGGAACATTTCACGATAGGCGTACATCAAGTCAATCTGGCCCACAGCAGCGCAAGCCTGCTTTTCAGCAATAACGGTAGGCTTTTCCTTGTAGCCCAGCTGGCTCATACCAGTACCTACTGCACCGGAAGTCACAATCACAACTTCCTTGCCAGCTTCCATCAGGCGTGCGACGGAGTCAGCCAGCTTCTGGATGTAACGGGTACGAACGCCACCCTTTTCAGAATCCACCAGGATGCGGGAACCAATCTTCACCACAATGCGGCGGGATTCATTCAAAATGTTCTTTCTTAATTCACTCATGATTAGGGGCTAGGGGTTAGGGGTTAGGGGCTAGAGTTTAGCGGCAAACCAGCAGGCGGATTGCATCCAGACGGAGCTGCGGGGTGCTGATAATCTTTTTCCATTCCTGAGCATTCTTGCGGAGCTGCTTCAGCTGGTCGTTGTTACCGGCCTTGCCACGCATAGTCAGCAAGTGATTCATGCGCTGGTATTCCTGCTCGGCGCGGGCTTCTACTGCAGCGGCAGCAGTTTCTGCCATTTCCTTAGCCTGAGCCATGACCACACGGCGAGCGATGGCCAGACCATCCTTACCGAAATACTTGAGGGTCATATTCACAGCGGCGTTGCCCTGAGGAACAGGCACATCCTTGAAGGAAGCGTTCTTCAGTTCCGGAATCTTTGCGGAAAGGTCGTCACCGTTGGCGGCCACCAGCACACTGATGTACTTGGGACCCGCAATGTCGGAAACGCCCCAATCTTCACTGATGGAGAATTCCACTGCGAAGTTGTACTGCATGACCAGGCCGCGCATTCCGGAGTTCTGCCAAATGTTGCAAGCCACGGCGCCATTGTCCAGAGTGGTTTCAAAATCCAGGACGCCCTGAGACAGCGGGTGTTCCAAGCTGACGAAATCCACTTCGTCGTGAATCATGGCCACCTTACGATCGAAGGTAATGGTCAAGCTGGAAGAGTCGGAGTAGCGAGCGTCGCCGTCACCGCCGGAGCCTTCGGAGAAGTCACCCACAGCCTGGACCACACGGCCACCGCCACCGTTACTTCCCGGGATGCCGCCAATGTTTTCGGGCATGCCAGGAACGGAGCCAGCTTCCACCTGAGTACCCATGGTCACCACGAAGCAACCGGGGATAATGCTCTTGTCGATTTCAAGACCGCGATCCATGAGGGAATCGAAGACCAGAGTCTGCAATTCCTTTTCTCCATCGATACGTTCGATTTCGTCCGTAATTTCTTTTGCCTTGGCAGGATTGCGGGAGTTGAATTCCAGCAGGCGGTCACGACCCTTTTCAATGTTCTTGCGCATGGAATCGCAATCTTTCTTCACCTGAGGGATCACTTCCTCGATGAAGTGTTCCAGATAGTTCTGCGGTTCAGCAAGGGCGGCAATCAGGTCGTCCGTATACTTCAGGAACAGTTCACCACCACTCATCATGGGAGTGCCAAAAGCATTCAAGCCGTTATGGTACCAGCGGAACATCACTTCCTGGCCGGAGCCCTTCACGTAAGGAACGTGAATGATAATGTTTTCGGTCTGGCCAATACGGTCCAAGCGGCCAATACGCTGTTCCACCAGGGACGCATCCAGCGGCAGGTCGAACAGGATCAGGTGATGGGCAAACTGGAAGTTACGACCTTCAGAACCAATTTCAGAAGCGATCAGCAGGTTAGCGCCATTTTCCTTACTGAAGTTGGCAGCAGCCTTGTCGCGAGCCATAATGGTCATGTTCTCGTGGAACATGGAGAAGGCGCCTTCGCCCAGATATTCCGTGAGGAGTGCTTCCAGAGCAAGCACCACCTGGATGGATTCGCAAATTAACAGAACCTTGTCGTCCTTATGGTCCTTCAGGAACTGCTTCAGCCACACGTAGCGTTCGTCCATGCACCAGGCATCGGAATAGCTGGTGCACAGCAAGCCGTTTTCCTGGATATCGGTGGACATATCAAGATCATTTTCAGCGGCAACGTTTACCATCTCGCGGTAACGTTCATTAGGTTCCAGAGCCACTTCGTCCAGAACACGCTTGGGGAATCCGCCTACGCCCTTACGAGTGTTGCGGAACACCACGGAACCCGTACCTACAGCATCCACAATGCGGCGGATCCATTCGTCGGCGGGCATGGACTTTGCACTTTCCTGTTCCAGCCAAGGTCTAATCATGGATTTCTTGGGAACCGCTTCGTTCAAGTCGTCCCAACTCATCTGCTGGCCAGGATCGGTGGGGAGCTTGTTCAGTTCGTTCACCAACTTGCGGTAAGCGTCCTGGTCCTTGATGAAGTTATTGTAGTCCGCAAAGCGGACCGGGTCCAACATCTTCAGGCGGTTAAACTGAGATTCCGGATGGAACTGCAGCGGAGTACCCGTCAGGAGCAATACGCCCTTGGAACGCTGGATCACAGCGTTTGCCAGCAGGTATTCATGGCTAGTAAAACCATCTTCGCACACCAGATGGTGAGCTTCATCGATGATGGTCATGTCCCACTGCACCTTCAGCAAGTCTTCAATCAAAGCAGGCTGCTTAATCAGGAAGTCGATGGAACAGATAATGTCGTTGGCCAGGCTGAACGGATTGGGTTTGTCGTCGTCATCGGCAACAAAGATGCCCTTCAGGTAGCCTTCATCCACCAGGGTAAACAAGGTGTTGAAGCGGCGTTTCATTTCAATCAGCCACTGGTGCTTCAAGGTTTCCGGCACAATGACCAAGGTGCGGTTCACGCGACCGCGGGCCTTTAAGGCGTGCCAAATCATGCCGGCTTCAATGGTCTTACCCAGGCCCACTTCGTCGGAAAGCATCAGGCGAGGCAGTGTGGAGCTGGAGCAAGCGCGCTGGCACAAGTAATACTGGTGAGGAATCTTGCTCACGCGGGGGCCAATCATACCGCGGACAGGAGAAGAAATCCACTTGCAGGAAAGCTGCTGGGCTTCTTCGCGACGGCGGAACTGGGCGCTTTCGGAAACGCGACTTTCCGTAAGAGCACGGAACAAGTCTGCCGGACGGGCAATGGAAATCTTGGCGTTCAGTTCCGATTCCTTCATGGTACGTCCACCACGACCTTCGTAAATGAACAAGCCGTCCACTTCCTTCACGGATTCAACGGAAAAGGAAAGACCCTTATCGTTCTTAGCGGTTTCACCGGGATTCAACTGGAATCGATCTACAGGAGCCCCCATGGAACGGTAAAGACGAACATCGTTCATGGCGGGGAAAGAAATCTTCACAATACGGTCCTGAACCTCTGTGACAATACCAAGTCCCAGAGCAGGTTCCGATTGACTTACGTAGCGTTGGCCAACCTTAAAATTCATCATAAGCCCCCAATTTAGTTTTTTTTCAGAATTTCGGCTTTTATCCTTTTTCCTTTATCGGTAGCAAATCACGCTTTTGTAAAAATTCCCCATAATTTTTTCTACATTGTAGCCCGTATGACTTGGTACTACATCGATGAATCCATTACAGACGGCGAACGTCGCAAGGGTCCTTACAACCTCGACGAAATTCGCGACCTGGTCCAGGAGAAAAAAATCACGGACGACACCCTGGTTTGGCACTCCGGCCTGGACAATTTTGTCCCCTGGAAGGACATGGAAGAATCCAAGCCCACCTTCACCACCTCCGAAGACGAAGAACTGCTGAAAAAGACCATCGAGGAACTTTTGGCCCAGCAAGTCGCCGAGAAGAAGCTGCAAAAGAGATACGCAGGCTTTTTTACGAGAGGTCTGGCATTCGCCATCGATAACATCATCTTGACTCTGATAGGCCTGCTCATCATGCAGGTTCTTGCAGCGCTGCAGATAATCGATCCCGAGTCCATGAATAACGCCATGAATTCCATCGCAAATGCAGGCAACAATGCGAGTTTCAGCGAAATTCTGGACCAGATGTTGAAGGAACCCAGCCTGGAAATTCTCTTCATGATTACAAGCTTTATCCAGGCACTGTATTTTATCATTTTCACAGCCATCAAGGGCGCCACTCCCGGCAAGATGCTTTTGCACCTGCGAGTGGAAACTTCCGAAGGCGAAAAGGTCTGCTGGCTCACCAGCATTATCCGCTATATCGCCAGCATGTTTACCCAGTTCACCCTGGTACTGTACGGCCTTGGTTACCTGATCGTGATGATTGACCCCAAGCGTAGGGCCCTTCACGACCACATTGCCCGTACCCGTGTGGTTATTGAATACAAAATAAAAGTTCGTTCTGTAATTGAAAAGAACGATGAGAATAATAATGGTACTTCTCAGGAAGAAGACCAGGAGAAATAGTTTATATGTATCGTTTTGAAGTTCATCAGGTTGAAAAGCCCCTGGAAGGTGAAGTCGAAATTTCCGGTGCAAAGAATGCAGTTCTCGCCGTGATGGCAGCAGCCCTCCTGGCAGATGGCGTTTCTGAAATCACCAACGTGCCTCACCTGAAGGACATGAAGACCATGTCCGACGTGCTCCGCGTCATTGGCTGCCGCATTAGCGGTGAATCTCACGAACTTAAAATTGACACTCGTGGCGCAGACCATCTGGAAGCTCCTTACGAACTGGTGAAGACCATGCGCGCCAGCTTCTACGTGCTGGGCCCTCTGGTAGCCCGCTTTGGACGCTGCCGCGTTTCTCTGCCCGGCGGATGCGCTTGGGGCCCCCGCCCTGTGGACCTGCATTTGAAGGGTCTTGAAGCACTGGGTGCAAAGATTACTCTTACCCGCGGCTATGTGGAAGCCACTTGTGAAGGACGTCTTCCCGGCGGTAACTTCAACTTCCCCATTTCTTCTGTAGGCGCCACCGTTAACGTCCTGATGGCAGCAACTCTTGCCAAGGGCACCAGCGTTCTCCAGAATGCCGCTCTTGAACCTGAAATTGACAACCTGGTGGACTTCCTGAATTCTATGGGCGCCAAGATCCAGGGTCGCGGCACACGCACCTTGACGGTGCAGGGCGTAGAAGCTCTACGCCCCGGAAAGTGCTACACCATTCCGGACCGTATCGAGGCAGGCACTTTCCTCTGTGCCGCCGCAATCACCCGCGGTTGTATCAAGGTCACCAAGGTTTTCCCCGAACATATTGCAAGCACTCTTGACGCTTTCCGCGATATGGGCTGTAAGGTGGACGTAGGTAATGACTGGGCCCAGGTGGATGCCCGCGGTATGGAACTGAAGCCCATTAACGTCACCACCCTTCCCTACCCGGGTTATCCTACGGATATGCAGGCACCCCTCATGGCAACCCTCGTTTCCATCCCGGGCAACAGCACCATCCAGGATACAGTCTACAATGACCGCTTCAAGCATGTGGCTGAACTGCAACGTCTTGGCGCAGACATCCAGGTGAACGGCAATACCGCTATTATCAAGGGCGGTACCAAGCTGGAAGGTACCGAAATCATGGGCAGTGACCTGCGCGCTACTGCAGCTCTGGTTCTTGCAGCATTTATTTCCGAAGGTGAAAGTACCGTCAGCCGCGTGTACCATCTGGACCGCGGTTACGAAGACTTCGAGAATAAGGTGGCCAAGATCGGCGGTGTCGTGATTCGCCATTCCGACGACGAAGAAGACGATAATTTATAGAGACGCAAGGGGCTCTGCCCCTTGGAACCCCGAAAAAAGAATAGATCCTCAAAGTTTTGCTTTGGGATCTTTCTTTTTTGTTTGAGGGGTGGTAAAACCACCTCCTCAAAGTATTCATTTTTTTCGTCAAGTTACAGCACCCCCTGGTTGAAAATTTCATACCTACTAAATAACCATTTTACGCCATTTAGTAGGTACCCGTCGGCATTTTTGGGAGGATTTTGTCCCTATAAAAGGGCAATTTGCCCCTTTTACTCCATAAATTTGGCTCCATGCGAGTGGATTTTGGGGATTTCATACCTACTAAACAACCATTTTACGCCATTTAGTAGGTATCGCTAAACAAACAGCATTTGACAATGCATACTATTTGCCCCTTTTCAGCAATTTAGTAGGTATCAGTTGGCAAATTTCAAAGGTTTTTCACACCCGCTGGGTCCCGACAATCCTGCGAAGCCCAAATATCCCCGCGAGCCACCATATGACGCAAAAATCCCGCAAGATTTCTCCTGCGGGATCTTCTCTCTCTAGAAAAAAATTGTGGGCGGCGCGCAGCCTATCTTTACGTTAATGATTGCGCGCAATCTATCCTGCGATCAATCCGAGCGACCTTGCAGTCAACCCGAAAGATGACTTACGGAGCTACAGAGGTTTCTGCAGCGGGCATTGCGGCGGCGGCAGCGGGGTCCACCGGAGTTTCGCTAGCGGCCTGGGGAGCGTTCTGTTTTGCAGCCTGAGGTGCAGCAGGCAATGCAACACGTTCCTTAGGGACGCAAGCTTCTACGGGTTCACCAGCGGCGGCCTTTTCTTCCTTCTCCAGAATTTCCTGGAGAATTTCTGCGGCCTGTTCGAATTCAGCGGACTTTTCGCAATGCTTGCTGGAAAGAATCTTCTGGAGGTAAGCCTTCTGCTTTTCGGTGTCACATTCCTCGGAGTAGAGCAAGGACATCTTGAACAGAGCCGGGCAAGTCTTCTGACCTTCCGGGAAGGTTTCGGTCATGTTGTTAAAGACTTTCTTTGCCTTGTCAATCTGGTTTACGTCAATGAGGCACAGGGCCATCCAGTAGAGAGAATTCTCTGCCAGTTCCCCAGTCTTCATGGTTTCATAAACCTGCTTGAATCCGGTAAAGGCCAGCTTGAACTCACCGCGGTGATAGTCACTGCGGGCGGTATTGAACATGGCTTCTGCTTCCACCAGCTTTTCGGCTTCACGTTCCAGGCTATCCAAGGAAATGGGAGCGGGAGCGCCGCTGACCACAACCTTCTTTGCCAGGATCTTGTCAGACTTACCCAACAGCATATCCAGACGGTAGATAATTTCTTCCTGTCTAGAATCGTTGCGTTCAGATTCGTCTGCCACACGGCGGGAGAGCATGGTGATTTCGGCCTGCATGCGCTTCTGTGCGAAGGTAGCGGCAGTCATCATGGAATCCAGACGGTAGTTTGCAGAATCCAGGGCGGCGCGCAAGGAATCATTCTGAGCAGTGAGCTTAGCCACAGCAGAATTCATTTTCTTGCCCACAGATTTCTGGACGTTAGTACCAACATCCTGAATCTCCTGGGTGCGCAGCATGGTGATCTGGCTACAACCCGTCAAAGCAAATGTCAAAACGGCAAGGCTTACAATACCACGAGCCAAACGTTTCATCTTTACCTCTTCAAAAAACTATTTCAAGACAATTATTCCCGGGCCATCAAGGCCTAGAACTTAGTCCTTGATATTCACGCGGAAGTTAGCACGGCGGTTCTGAGAATAGGCTTCTTCAGTCTGGCCTTCTGCCTTGGGAGCTTCCTTACCGTAGCTCACGGATTCCATACGCTTGCCGTCAATGCCGTAAGCAGCCAGGAATTCCTTCACCTTCATAGCGCGCTTTGCACCCAGAGTGAAGTTATAGTCTTCGGTACCGCGAGCATCGGTATGGCCTTCGATAGTGATAGTAAAGCGAGTTTCCTTCAGGAGAAGTTCTGCAACCTGAGCCAGCAATTCCTTAGCCTTTTCGGTCAGTTCAGAACGGTCAAAGTCGAAGTAAACATCTTCGCTCATGATCTGGTTGATCAGCTGTTCCAGGCGAGCGCGTTCTGCTTCCAAGCGAGCCTTTTCAGCAGCGATGCGTTCAGCTTCCAGGCGAGCCTGTTCTGCAGCCAGGGAGTCCTGGTTGACGGGAGCTGCTTCAGCTGCGGGAGCCGGAGCTTCAGTCTGTGCGGCGGGAGCGGGAGCTGCGGCAGGTTCAGTCTGCACGGGCTGACGTTTGGAGCAACCGACCAGAGCAATGCATGCAGCGCCGGCGATGAGAGCGAGTTTTACTTTATTCATTTTGCACCTTCCTGTTTGTTAGGATTTTCGTAATAAAAAGACCATGTGGGGGCAGTGTTTTCCCCGGAGTTGGTAATGCGGGTCACGTTGGAACCGTCCATTCTCATGATATAAATCTGATAGCTACCGCTACGGTTGCTGGAGAATGCGATCAGGTTTCCATCGGGAGACCACGTCGGATGTTCGTTGTTCCCTGCATTACTGGTCAGCTGGACAATGTCAGAGCCATCCAGAGCGCAGGTATAAATATTCATCTTGCCTTCGTCCATGGAGGTATAGGCAATGCGGTCACCCTTGGGAGACCAGCTGGCACGTTCGTTATAACGCCCCATGAAGGTAACGCGGCGCAGGTCGCTGCCATCGCTTCCCATCACAAAGATCTGCGGGCCACCGCCACGGTCGCTGGTAAACAGCACTTCGGAAGCGTAGGGGCTCCAGGCGGGGCTCGTCTGGTTGGACTTCAGGTAAGCAAACTTACGTGCTTTTCCATTAGCGGGGTTACCGATAAACAAGTCCGTCTTTCCGTCCACCGTACTGGAGAACAGCAGTTCGCCAGTCTTCGGGTTCACAGCCGGACTGTAAGTCTGATCCAGCTGGGGGAACAACATCTTTTCAGAACCGCCGAACATCTTGGAGTAAAGCTTGGGGCGATGGGTCTTGAAGTTCACATAAATTAGGCCCTTGTTATCTTTCATCCACACAGGCATCATGCTAATAACCGTATCGCGGGTCACCTGGGTGCGATGGAAGCCGTCATAGTCGGAAACCACCACCTGTTTGATGCCATCGATCTTGGATACATAAGCCAGTTTGGTGGATGCCACACCCGGTTCTGCCCACAAACGCATGATCACCTCGTCAAAGAACTGGTGCATGGCGCGGCGCAAATCCTGCTGGGACACCGTGTAGGTTTCACCAAGGAGAAGGTCCTTCGTCTGAGCCACATAGAGGAAGCATTCCAGCTTCAGCTTGCCACCCGGCTGAGGCGCCACACGGCCCGTAATGTAATGCTTTGCTCGCTTCTTGCTGAACAAGGCCAGGTTGAACTTGTCGGAGGAAATCACCTCGAAACGGCCAGAAAGTTCTGCGTCGCGGGTCACAATCTGATGAGGTTTTTCTTCCACCCATTCGATATTGCCCTTGGCTTCAGAGAAAGGTACCACACCAATGGGCATCGTCTTGAAGACAGAAATACCCACGTCCACAGCGATGGTATCGATAGCTGCGGAACTTACGGAGGGGAGCAACAAGAGCAAAAGCCAGAATACGATGGACAGCGCCAGGGAAGAAATGCGGAAAATCTTTCCCACCTTTTGACGGACCATTACTTGTTTACGCTCAGTCATTTTTTCAGTACCTTCTATGTTCTTCTAATCCTAGTTCGGCGTGAAGTTGAAATGCAAGATTAGAGAGGGAGCTCTAAAGTTAGGCGGCAGTTCCGGCACCTTGGAAATATTCACCGCGCGAACGGACAGGTGATCCCAGGTCTTGTTGCCAGAAGACTTTTTCAACAACACTGCAGAAATTGTACCAAAGCGGTCCACCGTAAACTGAACCGTAGTCTTGATAGACTTCGGAACGTTCAGATTTGCCGGCGGATTAAAGTTGCCCATAATAATTTGTTTTAAACGTTCCAGATAAACTTGCATCAGCGGGTCCATATCCACAGATCCCACAGGATTCAAGCTGGAAGCTTCCATGGTCGCAGGAAGATCCAGATCGTCTACTTCAAAGTCATCCACAGGTTCCGGCTCGGGAGTGGGTTCCGGTGCAGGTTCTTCCTTCACTTCTTCCGGTTCCGGCTCTGGCTTCGGCTCTTCCTCGGGCTTGATATCCGGAGGCAGTTCCTGATCCACCTTGGGCTTGGGTTCCGGACGGGGCTTAACCTCGGGCGGCTGTTCTGGAGGCGGTTCCTGCTTGGGAGGTTCAGGAGGCTTCACGCGAGGAGCCTGAGGTTTCTTCACCTGAGGCTGTACCTGCACCATCTCGAATACGGGAATGGGTTCCGGCTCTTCCTTGAAGTCCACAAAATGCAGGGCAAAGCAAGCACCAGCAATAGCCACATGGAAAATCACTGCGCAGATAACAATCTTCGCAACCATCCCATTGTCGTGGTCCGAGAAGTACTCGATATGTTGATTCTTGTCGCTCAAAAAAATACCTGACTATCTCTTTTTACCGGGCTTTTCCTTGGGGTTCATGGTAAGGAACCCAAGCTTTGTAACGCCCAGCTTTTGCACCTGGGTCACCACCTTCATCACCAGGCCGTACTTCACGTCCTCGTCGGAGTTGATGACCACGGCCATTTCGCCGTTCCACAGGGATTTAAAAACGTTGTTGAAACTGTCGAAATCCACCATCATGTCAGCGATGTAGATCTCGTCGTTCTTGGTGATGGACACCTTCAAAAGTTTTTCCTGCTCCATGGTAGGTGCTTCGGCCTTGGGGAGGTCAACCTTCACACCTTGACTCATGAGAGGCGCAGAAATGATGAACACAATCAAGATGGAGAACACGATATCGATCATGTTCGTCAGGTTCATCTCCTGCTTCAGTTCTTTTCCGCGGCTACGCTTCACTCAAGCCTCCTAGCCAGCCACTTCTTCAAGAGCGAGCAAGTCGCCGCGCTTGAACAAGCTCAGCACCTGGGAACCAAAGTTGTAGTAGGAAATTTCGTTCTGACCGTTATGGGAGGTAAAGTAGTTGTAACCGGCAGAGGCGGGAATTGCAACCACCAGACCTGCGACGGTGGTGATCAAAGCCATAGCGATACCCGGAGCCACCACGGAAAGGTCTGCAGAACCATGCTGACCGATCTGGAAGAAGGCAACCATGATGCCCCACACCGTACCCAACAGACCGAAGAAGGGGGCCAGGTTGGAGCTGGTGGCAAGGAAGCTCAAGTAGCGGTCTTCGGAAAGGCGCAGGCCTTCGATGGAACGCTGGATGGTATCTTCCAGCAGGGACGCGCGGTGCTGGATGGAATCGTAACTCACAAAGTTACTGAACTTGGAGGCTTCTTTAAGCACTTCGTCCGTCAGGCGGCGCAGGGCGCTTTCGTCGGCGGATTCGCACAGACTCTGAAGTTCCACGAACTGCTGCACATTGCTGAACTTGCGGAAAAACACCACATTTGCGCGCTGGTTTTTCTTGTTCACCACGTACTTCACGATAATGATGCCCCAGCAACCCAGAGACATGATCGCTAAAATGGAGAGAACCACAATCGTTGCGATATCCGACTGGGTAATCATTTGAAGCAGAGGAACAGAGTTGTTCAAGATAGCCTCCCTTTGAAACTACGTAACTTATTGACAGACAACAAGATAAAAACTTTTTCCGCAAAATTTTTAAACATTGCACACACAATGTACAAAAACGGCGCCAAAACGCCCAGTTCAAATTTTGCCATACAAAAATAGCCCCAAAAAGGGGCTTCGGGACACAAGGTCCAGTATATTTAACAAACTAATGGTTTATTTTACAAATCCCGCCATCAGGCAAGAATTTCTAGTCCACGATGTAGGTCTTGAAAGCACAGACGTAAGATCCGTCCTTCAACTTGGCGGCCACTTCGTACTTGGCGATTTCATTCTTCAGGAAGGTGACCTTACGGCTGTAGGAGGTTCCAGAAATGTCGGTAATGATCTCATCGGCATGCCCCATACGGAGAATGAAGATGGTATCGATTTCGGCAACGCCTGCGCTGTCAATTCCTGACAGAACAATCTTCAGGTTGGCATCCACCAGCACCTGACCGCTGGGAACCTTGATCATTTCCAGAGTGTCACGACCCAGGGAGTCCGTTTCCAGAATTTCACCCCCTTCGGAAGGCGGCAGGCTGACCACAAGACCAAGCTTATTCTTATGTTCGCGAGCAGCCTTTGCGGCATGCTTTGCAGGTGCAGTCTTTGCCTTGGAAACAGGTTCTACGGCCTTTTCTGCAGGAGTGACTTCGGGAGCCTGTTCAGCACCGCTCTTGACGTACTCCGTATTCCAGGTGTTGCACTTGACTTCCACAGAACCATCGCTACAGACTGCAAGGAAACGCTTCGGACCAGTTGCGTTTTCATCCCAGGTAAAGGTACGTTCATAAATGCCGGACTCGGGAACCTTGTCCGTTACACCCATGACAGTCACATAGACGCCCGGAGTGAGCTTAGCCTTCAGGGTGACAGAAGGTCTGAAAACCTTAGAGGGAAGAGAAACCGGCTCGAACTTTAGGTTTTCGCCAAACTTGTTCTTTTCTGCCACATAGGCGGCGTCGAAAGCCTGCAGGGATTTCTTCAGATCGGCAAGGTTCTTTAAGCCACCTGCCTTGGCCATGCTGTCCAGGGCTGCAAACAAGGCGGGAGAACCAGAGGATTCCAGCTTGATGGTCATGGATTCACCAGACTTGGTCACCAGGATGGTTTCGTTTTCCTTAATAGCGGAGGTTTCGCCCTTAATATCCTTCACGTCCACCAGGCCTTCCTTGAGAGAAGCCACCAGCTGGCCGTCCAGGCTACCCACAAACCCTGCCGTACCGCGGATCGATGCAGTTGCTGTACCCGTACCGAAGTTGTACTGCCTCTTTTTCTGCTTCTGGACATCGAACTGGATGTTACCGTTACGGATAAACACATTCACTTCGCCTCGGACAGAGTCACGGAAGGCGGCATTAAATTCTACGTCGGATTTTTCGGAAATGAGGAAGACGGTACCGTCAAAGTTATTGAGGACCACTTCCGATTCTGCGGCAGTACGAACGCGGTCGTTATCGCGAACCATCTGCCCCACACGAAGATTCTTCCATTTTTCGTCCAGAGCCTTGCGCAACTCGGCAGTACCCAAGGAGCTACGGACCTTCGCCTCAAATGCTGCGGCACTTTTTGCGGCATTGGCGGGGGTCATACTTGTCTTGACGGTTTCCTGAGCGGATTCCTTGCAGGCGACAAATGCAAGGGAAAGGCTAATCAAAAAAATGAGGTGCTTTCTAATCATGACAAATCTCTTTGGCGTAAAAGATAACAACAGAAAATCCAGATTCAAGCAAATCCACTAAAATAATCGGTACACTATGCCCCACATCACACGGATGAAAGGCATTCTAAAAGAAAATATCCCTTAAAAAAGGAAAAAGAATGAATGTAAAGTAAAATAAACTAGAATTCCAGTTCAAGTTGGAGGGACTTGGGATGGAAACTCATGCGATGCTCGGGAGTATACCCCTGTTTTTTAATCGCTTCCAGATGGGCCTTGGTACCATACCCCGCGTGCTTGTCAAAGCCATAGCCGGGATACTTCTTTTCCAGGTCGTCCATATAGCGGTCTCGGAAAACTTTCGCCAGGATGGAGGCGGCCGAAATGCTGGCGACGCGACCATCCCCCTTCACTACGGGAAGTTGGATTTCCTGAGGGATCCCGCGAATCTTGAGATTTCCGTCCACAGCGATCAAGACCGCGGGCTGCTGCGGGTCGGCGGCGGGACTCGTCAGGAGGGCGGCATCGGCGAAACTGCCTTTTACCTCAATAGGAATCTGGGGCGCAGTTTCTTTAATTCCAGGCAGGCCTAGGGCCTGCAGGGCACGGCGCATCGCGAGGAAGTCCGCTTCCAGAATGTTTATTTCGTCAATTTCTTGAACGCTGGCACTGGCGATGGCGTAACATACGCAGGCGTCTTTCACCGCCTGGTACATAGTCTCACGCTTTGGGCGGGTCAGCTTCTTGGAATCGTTCAGAGTCAAGAGGGCATCGGGTGACTTCAGGACGGCGGCGCAGGCCACCACGGGGCCTGCCAGTGGGCCACGGCCCACTTCGTCGATTCCCACGACGATCGCCGCCGGTGCGTGGTTGCGCATGGCAACCTCACCATCAACAGGCGATTCAATCCCCTCTAAAAACTCTGGAACCTTAAACTTCATGACAGATACGAGATACGAGTTATGAGATATGAGATATGAGATATGAGTTATGAGTTCGTAATTCATAATTCGTAACTCATAACTAGCATTTAGCCTCTGGATGTTATGGTCTCGCCGTATTCTTTGATGACACGCCAGAACAAATCATGTTCCTGAACCAGGACGCGGGCAGCCAGTTCGGCAGCAGTATCGCCATCCATCACGGGAACCTTCACCTGGCCCAGGATGCGACCGGTGTCCACTTCCTCGGAAACCAAGTGTACCGTGGGGCCAGATTCCTTTTCGCCAGCAGCAAGGACTGCTTCGTGAACATGAATCCCGAAGTAACCTTTACCGCCAAACTTCGGCAACAAGGACGGGTGGATGTTCAGAACGCGATCCGGCATGCGCTTCAGGACACACAGGGGCAGCACCTTCATGTAACCCGCCAGAATCAGCAGGTCCACATCATACTTGTCCAGCACTTCCAGCAGGGCAGCCTCGTAGGCTTCCTGTTCAGGATGAGTCTTTCCAGAAATATGATGGACAGGAATGCCATAAGTCTTGGCATGTCCCACAGCTCCGCAGCCAGCGTTATTGGTAATCAGGAACTTGCACTGGGCTTCCAGATCACCTTCGCCAATACGGTCAATAATTGCTTTAAAGTTGCTTCCACCGCCGGAAGCCATAACGCCTATTTTTAACATGGGCGCAAAGATAAAAAAATTCTATACTAAAGGCAGAAAAGTACGCCTAAAACAACCATCATTGCAGCAACATAGTTCAAGGTGAAATCCCCAAAAGTACTGCGACGCTGTAACAAGATATTTTTTTTGTCCACTGTAGCTCCAAATAACCACATCCCAAACGGCACCACCCGTTCTTCAGCTGCAAAGTTAGAAACCCGCCCTCAATTACCAAAGTGACAGGAATCACACCCCCTATATGCTGTGGTGAACATCACAACACTATACAACACCCCGAAAAAAAAAGCCGCCGGAATCAATCCAGCAGCCTTTCCTGCGAAGATCGGAGTGGAAGCTCCGCTTCCCTCCGACGAGCAAGGCAAGGTAAACAAGAGCGAAGCTCTTGAGAAGCCGTAGCCTTGCGACGGGGGCTTGGGGGCAGAGCCCCCAACATCATAATTTCCAGACGGGTTCTTCGGAGACCTTTTCTGCGATGACTTCGGGAGTACCTTCAGCCACAGCAGCGTTGGATTCTTCCGGAAGCCAAGGCTTGTCCAGACCCTTTTCCCAGCTTACAGTGGGGTTCGGATCGATGGAAACGTCAACCACCGGCAGGCCCAGGATTTCGCGGGCGCGGTTCAAGGCAGCATCAATGTTACCCAGGGCATTTTCTTCGCCAAGCTGCTTCAGCACGCCTGCGCGGGTCAGAGCGACCACCGGCTGGGCATGCACACCAGACAGCAGCAACTGAGTGCCATCCTTCTTGCAGTGATTCATCAGGTCTTCAATCATGTTGATACCTGCGGCGTCAATGCTGGAAACAGAACGCATACGAATGATGAGAATCTTGGGCTTTACAGCAATGCGGTTCAGAGTTTCCTTGAACTTGTCTACAGCGCCGAAGAACAGGGAACCAGCCAGTTCGTAAACCACAACACCCTTGGGAACCTGACGGGCAAGTTCATTGCGAGCAGCTTCTTCATCGTCAGCCTTGAGAGCAGTAGTAACAGCTTCCACTTCAGCCACATCAGACATACGCTTGATGAACAGCACTGCAGCAAGCAACACACCCACTTCGATAGCAACAGTCAGGTCGATGATCACGGTCAGGAAGAAAGCCACCAGCATGACGATCACGTCGCTCTTGGGAAGCTTGAACATCTTGATCACAGCGCGGTAGCCGCACATATTGAAAGCCACCTGGAAGAGCACTGCAGCAAGAGCTGCCATAGGAATCATTTCGGCATACTTGCCCAGCACCAGCATGATGAGGAGCAGCACAACAGCGTGAACAAGACCGGAAATCGGGGAAACAGCACCGTTACGAATGTTGGTAGCAGTACGGGCAATTGCGCCAGTAGCAGGAATACCGCCAAACACGGGAGAAAGAAGGTTAGCCACACCCTGACCGAAAAGTTCGGTGTTGGAGCGATGCTTGGTAGAAGTCATACCGTCGGCAACCACTGCAGAAAGCAAGGATTCGATAGCACCGAGAATAGCGATAGTCAAAGCCGGCTGGAACACTTCACGCATCATGGCCAAGCTAATGTTCGGGAGGTGCGGAGTGGGGAAACCGGAAGGAATGTGATTCTTCATACCGATGGTCACAACGCCGTGACCGGAAACGGGATCGTCCCAGCCAAGAACCTTCACGATGACGGTAGCAACGATAATAGCAATGAGGGAGCCCGGAACCTTAGTGGTAATCTTGGGCCACAGAATGCAGACAGCCAGAGCGATAATACCGATGATGACGGAGTAGATGTTGACGGTATCGAAGGAAGATGCATAAAGCTTGATCTTGCCGATAGCGTCTGCAGGGTCCTTAGCCAGGAACTTCAAGCCAAAGAAGTTGGGAACCTGACCCAGGGCGATAATCACGGCGATACCAGCGGTAAAGCCCACAGTCACCGGATAAGGAATGAACTTGATGATGGCGCCGAACTTTGCAAGGCCAAAGATAATCAGGATGATACCGGCCAGGAGAGTTGCGGAAGCCAGGCCATCGTAACCATACTGGCTCACGATGCCGTAGACAATCACGATGAAGGCGCCAGTGGGACCGCCAATCTGGAAGCGAGAACCACCCAGCAAGCTGATGGTAAAGCCAGCGATGATGGCAGTGTAAAGACCCTGTTCAGGACCCACACCGGAAGCGATAGCGAAGGCAATTGCCAGAGGCAATGCTAGGATGCCCACGATTACGCCGGACATCAAGTCGCTTACGAGATTTTGCTTGGTATAACCCCTCTTGATGGACTTGACCAGTTCGGGGGTGACAGTTGCTACAGATTCAGCCAGGAATTTCTTGACGGATTCTTTTGCATTAATGTTAGACATTTGGCGTCTCCGTTCTTAAAAGCGCGCGCCAAATTTAAAAAAATCCCCCTTTCTTGTTAAGGGGGAAAATTTTGAGCTTTTTAAGGCAGGATCCCCGATCAGGTCGGGGATGACACATTAAAGGAGTCCCTTGCGGGCGGCCCTCAGGAGGCCCTTCACCTGCTTTTTGTCCATCTGGGGGACTTCGGCGTCCCTTTCACGACGGGACTTGGGAGCGCAATCTTCACAGAGATGCTTGACCACGGTGCCATAGCTAGCAGCGCCATTGGAAACGGTAGTTTCCTTGCTGCGGAAAGAGCGGAGCAGTTTTTCCTGCTTGCACTTATCGCAAATACCCATCTTGGGAGCGGCGGGTTCGCGGGGAGCGCGTTCCTTCTTGGGAGCTTCGCTGGTCTGGTCCCAGGCACGGCTCTGGGCTGCAAGTTTACGCTGGAAATGATCGTCTGTTAAGCTCATGATAACTCCTTACTTTAATTCTTTCAAAATGCATTCCTGTAGGAACAGGGCCAGAAGGGTATTGCACAGGGAGGTAGGCTTGCCTTCCTCCGTGTAGATGCTGCGGCCAAACTTGCCTCTTTCCACCTGCTTCTCTTTATATATATCGGCGTAGGCGGCAAAATCGAAAACATTCACGCGGTCTTTTTCCTGCAAGCCGCGGATCAGATCGTTGAGGCAAGCCACCTGGTTTCGAGCATTGGGCAACATGTCTTCTGGAATGGTCAAGAGATGAACCGGGGACGAGGTTTTGTTCAAAACGTCATCCACGAACTGGCTGTACTGCTCAAATACTAGCTTATAGTCAGCCCCACCCCTATTTAAATCCTTTAGCCCAAGCCCCAGGACGATACGACCAGGCTTCTTTCCAATCACATCCGTAGATACGCGGGTTCTTAGCTGGGCCAATGTCTGGGAAACGGGGGCATTGATGGAAAACTGGACCGGGCGATTGGCCTCAAGGCACAAAATAAGCTCAGCGCAGCGGTGAGCAGCCTCACCCTGGTCGCCAAAAAGTTCATCGCCTATAATAAGAGTACGGTTTTCCACTGACTATAATCTACACACTTGTAGAGTGTTTGACCACAGTCAATTCCCAAAAACCTTCTTTTTTCACTCTTTTTTCAACAATATGGCCATCTGCCACCAGGGAACCCGGCACATTTTCGATAGGAGACCCCTCGTCCAGATAGATAGTCATGTGATAACCTTCGGGGAGTCCGGCCATGACCAGCCTGCTGCGGGCGGAGTTCCGCGGGCATACCACGCCACGGAGGTCCAGGACCTTCGGGAGCTCCCGCTCTAGTCCCTCGGGAAGAGGCAAAGTCTTGACGGATTCGCAAAAACCGGCTATTTCATCCAGATGGTCCTGGTCTTCCAGCCACTGCCCCAGGGGAAACTGGGGCAAATTCGCCGAAACCACCCAGGAAAGCGCCTGTTCAGGGGGAACCACCGTGCCAGAGCCCTTCAAAAACCATTCGGCACAGGCAAAAGACAGCAATTTCCGTAAAGCCCCCTGAAAAGAAGGGGAATTTTGATTGGCTTTGAGCCATCGGACGATAGGACTGTCAGAATTTTGATTTTGTGCCATTTTTATTACAATGTTGGTCATTTTTAGCCAAAAATGAAACATAGGGCTCATTTTAGGTAAAAATTACGGGATAAATGTAGCAAAGTTCCTGTAGCGTTTCTATATTTGGCGCCAAGCTTTGTAAAAAGCACCAATTTAAATAGGTTATACGGTTATATGGCAATCAGTACAATCCTACTGGACATCATGTTCGCAGTCTATGTGATTGCGGGTGTTGGTCTCGTTATCTACGGTTTCAGCTGTTACTACAGTATCTACTTGTTCCTCAAGAACAGCCGTACCACACGCCTTTCCGACCGCAAGAAGATCTTGCAGTTCTATCGCGAACACAGCATGGCGGACCTGCCTCAGGTCACCACCCAGCTTCCCGTCTTTAACGAAGCTAACTGTGTCGAACGTCTCCTTGAGGCTGTATGCGCCATAGATTACCCCAAGGACAAGCACGAAATCCAGGTGCTGGACGACTCTACCGACGAATGCTACGAAGTGGCCAAGAAGAAGGTGGAAGAACTGCAGGCTCAGGGTTACGACATCAAGCTGATCCACCGCGTGAACCGCCAGGAATTCAAGGCCGGCGCCCTTAAGGAAGCCATGGCCATCGCCAAGGGCGATTTCCTTGCCATTTTCGATGCCGACTTCGTACCCGAAAAGGACTTCCTCCTGAAGACCATCCCCTACCTGGTCATGGACGAACAGATTGGTCTGGTCCAGGGCCGCTGGGGTCACTTGAACCGCACCGAATCCGGTCTTACTCTTGCTCAGTCCATCGGTATCGACGGCCACTTCGTGGTGGAACAGTCCGCACGTAGCTGGGGCAAGCTCTTTATGAACTTCAACGGTACCGCAGGTGTCTGGCGCAAGCAGGCCATCTATGGCGGTGGCGGCTGGGAAGGCGATACCCTGACCGAAGACATGGACCTTTCTTACCGTTCCCAGCTTGCTGGTTGGAAGATGAAGTTCGTGTTCGACGTGATCGTCCCTGCAGAACTTCCCAACGATATCAACTCCTTCAAGGCACAGCAGTTCCGCTGGGCAAAGGGTTCTATCCAGACCGCAAAGAAGATCCTCCCCCGCGTTCTCAAGGCAAACGTTCCTTTCCGCGTGAAGATCGGTGCAATCCTTCATACCACCCACTATTCCATCCACCCCTGCATGTTGTTCACTGCACTGTGTGCATGGCCTCTGTTGGCATTCTTCCAGCCCGTAGCTAACCTGCCGGTCTGGGCTTACACTGTTGGCTTTACTTTCATTTTCCTGGCTGCAATTGCTCCTTCTGTTCTTTACTTCGTTGCACAGCGCTGCTCCGGCTATACTGGTTGGAAGGTTCGCCTGCTGAGCATGCCCATCCTCATGGCTCTGGGCGTAGGTATCGCAGTGAGCAACACCAAGGCAGTATTCGCTGCAGTGACCGGACATAAGAGCGGCTTCGTCCGCACCCCCAAGAGCGGTGTGGGCCAGAAGAAGAAGGCAACCAGCCACTACAAGCAGAAGTTCCCCTGGCAGGCAGTTCTCGAACTGGGCGTGGGCGTCTACTGTATTTTCGGTTTGCTGGAATACATCGGCGCACAGAAGTTCATTATCGGACCGTTCCTGGCACTTTATTCCATCGGCTTCCTCTCTGTGGGTGTTTTGAGCTTCATGCATTACCTGGGCAACCTGGTGGAAGTTCACAAGGCTCGCAAGGATGAAAACCACCATGTGGAAGGCGTGGACTTAGGTAAGTAACAGACCTTAAAGATGAGATTAAAGAGACGCAGGATACTGCGTCTCTTTTTTTATGTGATTGTAGAGCGGGTGCATACTAAATGGCTTTTTAGGGCGCGTTAGTAGGTATCCAATTTTTTATTTGTTTGGGTTGGTGCATACTAAAAGCGCTTGGAGGCCTGTTTAGTATGCATCAAATTGGCCGAGGGCGGCTAACCGGATGGGAAAATCCTTAAATTACAACTTCCAAACTCGCCGCCATACCTACTAAATCCTTTGCGAGGGGTGTTTAGTATGCATGCACATTTTTCGGTGTGGAAAGAGGTACCTACTAAACTGTGCTTTTGATGCGTTTAGTATGTATCCTCCTGAAAAAGAGCTGTTTTATTCTGCCAGCATCTTCACGTATTGCGCAACTTGATGAAGTGAAAGTGTAGTCCTGCCGTTTTCAAATGTGGCCAGGAAGTTATCCCCCAGTCTATACCCGTTGGCGGCGAACAACCCGATTTTCTGGAGGGTTTCATTGGCGTAATCGGGATCGTCCATAATGCCGAAATGCTCCCAGATGATTTCTTTTCGAGTGCGGACATTGAGGCAAGTAAAGTCGGGATGAAACTTGATGTGTCGTGGTGTTTCAAAGATGACGGGGGCTTCGTACCGGAAGGGAACTCCCGCTTTTGATAGCTTGTTGGCAATAATCATCTCAGACTTGGAACGAACGCGGATTCCTTTATCCGTAAAGTATTCGTTATGCTCATTGTGGAAGGAAAGTCCTTCGTAGGGAACATCGCACCATCTTTTCACATACTCTTCATCGGGATATCTGATAGGATTCAAAATTTGTTTCCGCCCGGGGTTTAGAGTGCTAAAAGCCTGATCGTATTTTTCGGGATGGTAGCTATTCAGAAAAGATTGAAGCGTCTTGACGTCTCGCTTCATCAAGTCGATGACTTTCTGATTGTAGTCAAATTGAGCGATGGTCGCTGCTTTTGAAATCTGTTTTGCGTGAAGGTAAATTCCGTTGGAGTTATCTCCCTTAGGAATGACGTAATATTGGAAAGAATTTTTCTTCTGGAGAATGCGAAGTCTTTCTGTAACTTTCTTGGCGCAAGCCCCTTCTAAGATAGGTAAGACTGCTTCGAGTTCTTGAAGACGTTTGGTCGCGGCTTCTACAATATTATCTGTAGAGAGTGTGCTGACCGCGTTGCGTGTTGATTTCTTTTGAATAGGTTTGACTTTCTTTTTCATGGTGGGCTTATTATAGATTTGATTTTTTGAAAAGACAAGAGTTTGTCTGTAACAGCTTTCATTTTGTCAACAGTTGTTTGCAAAATTTTTTGTATTGGCTTTCGTTACTTGACGAACGGGGACGGGGGAATGTAGATTTGCTAGGTACATGGCTTTTGCTGTGGTTGATATATCCAGGTGTTTTCTGCAGTATTGATGCAAGAAAGCGATTGCAATTCATTCTTCGAATTTTATGCTCATTGATTTGTTCATGGACAGGCGTGTGCCTGTTCCTTGCCGCTTGATGACTTGGGAATACTGCACCACTTTTGATGGGGAGCCCTCGGCCAGCAAAGTGCTGGAAGAATTCTTGCGTGAAATGCCTCGCCGGGTCGAACTTGCGGGAGGATCGCTTCTTGTGAAAATGTGGCCCATGGTTTCCTTCAACGCGACGGAGGGGCGTTTGTGGCGATATTTGGTGGCGCTGCCTTCGTCAATGAATGGTGGGCTATTGCTGGATTCCGGTGCGCGCAAATCGGAGCGACTTTTGCCGGAACAAATCAGTTTGGCGGCTCTGGCGAACAAGTTCCTGATGGAACAGCAAAATGGCAATAGCGGGAATTGTGTTTTCTGGGCGTTGCATTCGGATTTGCTTTATCTTCTGGTGTATTTTGAAGGTCGGCTTTGCCACTGGTCCGAGGAGCTGGGATATGTCGCGATGTCAAGTGGCGCGGGGGATTGCGTCAGGAGTTTGGTGGATGATCGCTTGGCGCGTTTCCGGAAGTTTCTGGAACAGGACAGTCTTTTTTCAAGAGCAGAACATTTTGATGTAGTCGAGTTGCAGGTGGATTCGTCAGGCTTTTCTCTGGAGCAGTTCCGCGACGCTTCTCGCGATCCGTTCTTTCGCGGGATGGATCTGAAGGAGGCCGCAGGCGATTCCCTTTTCCCCTTGGGGCCGGGCCGCAAATGGCCGCACCGCGGGCTGCTGCACCGCTTGCCGCACCGCAGGAGGCTGCAGGTGGTTGCCGCATCGCTGGCTTTATTCGTCTTCGCTCTGGTCTTTTTCGTCGCGTCAATTCTCGGGATGCCATTGGATGGCTTCGGGACTCCCGCAGAAATTCCAGACGCAATCGCCGTGGAGTTGGACTTGCCCCCGATGGAAGAAACCGTCGAGGAGCCGCAGGCATCCATCAAGGAACTGCATGCATTTTCTCTCGGGCGCGTGCAGGTTGGACCCGCTAGGAATGCTGGGCGCGCGCGGGGTGGACTCGCTCCCAGTTGCGTCCCGCCTTCCATAAAACTTCGAGGAATCGCTGGCGAAAAACTTGCCATCGCGGAAGTGAACGGTCGGACAGAAACCTTGTCTCTAGGCGATTCCCTGGCCGCGTCCAATGGCGCATTCGTAATTAGCGGAATCACCCGCGATCACCTGATTCTCAAGTGCCGCGGGAAAACTTTTGAGGTTTCCTCCCCATGATGGCCCTGGTGCTCACGGTGCTTTTGTCGGCGACGCTCCTTGCATTTAGTTTGTTGCAATTGCCTGGCGGCGTACGGCGCCTGGTGAACCGCTACCAGCAAGACTTGGCGGGTGTGTACCTGGGAGAGTCTGCGATTGTCGCCTGGATGGAACAATTTCCTGCGGACTATTTTGCGGAGGCGCCTTGGAACCTGCGGTTGCCCGCGGTCCAGGAGGAAGGCGGCTTCCCCTGGCTGAAGGTTTCTGCGGCCGCCTGCACTGCATGTGAACGCGGCGCATCCGACGAACGCGGGAGAACATCAGGATGCGAATCGTCCCGGCGGGTTGTAGCGCAAGTTGGCTCCACGTTTCGCACCCTGAGCCGCGACGAATTGCGGGAGGTGGCGGACCAGCTGGAGGCAAACCTCAATCGCGAAATCCTGGGCCGCTCCAATCTGAAAGTCAAGTCCGGCAGCCGGCGTTTCACAGGACGCGGCGAGAGCTTCGCCATGAATGTCTCCGCAGGTGATGTGACGCTAGGATTTGACGGGAACGTAGGATCCGTGAACATCAAATGCGATGGGGATGTAAACGTGAGGGGCGCTGCCCGATATGACACGCTACGGCTTTACGCCTCGGGCAATATCGTCTTGACGGGGGAGGTGAACGCACGACATCTGGAAGTATACAGCAGGGGCAACATCGAGTTGTCTCGGGCGGTTTCGTTTTCCGGCATTATGTATTCGTCCGGCGGCATCACCCTTCGGGGCATGAACAGCAGGCTATCTCGCCGCAGGACAAGTCCCGCAGACTGCGTCGACACCACAGGTCCCATACATCTCATCTCCGTCGCTCCCACAGTTCTTCGGGAAAATCATCAGGATGTTTCAGCCCGTCGGGATGCGACACTCGAGTCCGCCGCTCCCCTCGGGTGTTTACTTCCCGCGATCGTGGGCGGCAAGAAAGTTTCCATCCAGTGGAGTCTAGAATGAAACGTCCCGCCGGTTCGCCGCACTCGTCTAGAGGTTTCACCCTGATGGAAGTTTTTGTTGCTTCCGCGGTTCTGTCCATCGGGGTGGCCGCCCTCAGTTCTATCTACGTCAACTTCAACAACCAGCGACGTCTCGAAATACAAGCGGTGGACGCTTACATATGTTCCGTCTCCGCTATGGAACAACTCCTCCAGACGCCGCCCCTCTGTGGACTACCCTCTGTGAAAATTTCCGGACGCGTCCCTAGCGGGAACGTTTCGTCGGGCGGCGTCCCCAGCGGGATTGTTTCGTCGGGTGACGTCCCCAGCGGGAATGTTTCGTCGGGTGGCGTCCCCACGAACCGTCCCTGCACGGAGACGACCGTCTTGCTGTCTCCTATTCCCGGCGTAAGCCGTCTAACTATCGCTGCCATCCCGATGGCTCATGATGTAACCCTCCGGAGGCTGCTGACATGCAAATAAACCCGCGGGCGGATCTCCTCTTGAAATCAAATGCAGCCAGAGGCTTTACCTTGATGGAGCTTCTTATCGCGATGGTTCTTGCGGGCTTACTGACAGGAACCGCGCTTGCTTTCTGGCAGGGCACTCACTCCACCCACCACCATCTGGTTAAAACCTACCTGCTGGATACAGAAACCCTCATTGACGAAATGCGCCAAGTTCATCCCTACGGACCAGACCGCCGTCGACGCAACCTCCCGCAGTAACCCGCCATTCCCTGCGGTAACCCGAAATCAACCTGCGGTAACCCGCAAACTCCCGCACTTATCCGCAACATTTTTGAGCCTTTTTCATAGTGCATACCTACTAAACAGTTAAAAACCATTATTTAGTAGGTACCTCTTTCCGCACCGAAAAATGTGTATGCATACTAAACACCCCTCGCAAAGGATTTAGTAGGTATGGCGGCGAGTTTGGAAGTTGTAATTTAAGGATTTTCCCCTCCAGTTAGCCGCCCGCAATCAATTTGATGCATACTAAACAGGTCGCCAAGCGCTTTTAGTATGCACCAACCCAAACAAATAAAAAATCGGATACCTACTAACGCGCCCTAAAAAGCCATTTAGTATGCACCCGCCGCCGCAACAACCTGCAACAACCCGAAATCACCTGCACCCGCCGCCGCAACAACCTGCAACAACCAGCAACAATTACCTCTTATTTTTCCACATGGGGTGTAATGAAAATCGCCAGCTCATTTTCTTCTTCCTCCTCAGACACATAGCTAAACAGCCGCCCGATGAGGGGAATGCTCCCGAGGAAAGGTACCGCGGACCTTACCTCGGTTTTATTCTTGCGAATGAGGCCGCCCAGGCATAGGGACTCCCCATCCTTCAGCACCACCACCGTTTTTAAATTGCGGGTGCTGATATCGCGAGGCCCATCCCCCGTCGATCGGCCCGCAGTCTTGATCTCGGGGGACACCTCCAGAGTGATGTTCCCATCCAGAGTGACCGACGGAATCATCTCCAGAGAAATTCCGTCATTGAAGGAGCGGTAATCCGTGATGGGATATCCATCAGCGGATACCTGGCTCACTAAGTAATACACCGTGTTTGTCACATTCAGTTCCGCCTTATTGCCGTTCAATGTGGTAAGGCGCGGTCGGGCCAGAACTTTCCCGCGGTTATTTTCCTCCAGCGACGCCAACTCCACTTCGAAACGGTCCGGCAAAAGCCCCACCTTTCCGAACGCACCCGCCTTAGAAAAATCCGTCCCGAGGAAATCAAAATACCCTCGGGCCCCCACGTCGTATGCCGCAGTCTTCCGCGTCGCCCCGCTGTGAAACCCGATTTCAAAATTGCGTCCCCGCTTCAGCTCGACGATAATGCAGGAGAGCGTTACCTGCAGGGCGGGAACATCCACCAGCCGCAACAACGCCTCCCCCATTTCCAATTCCGCGGGAGTTCCGCCCAACAGAAGCGCATTCTGCTCCCGAACCTCCGTGACGGCAAAGCTCTCGCTGGGCATGAACTTGGCGAAGTATCCCATCGCCTTCTCGCAGTTCACATGCTTCAAGGCCACAAGTCGGGTACCCGACAGCGCCCTGCGGGAACCACCCTCGGACACCAGCAGGGAACCGCCTTCCAGCACGTAGCTGTACCGCCTATCCTTAAAGAGAGCGCTCAACAATTCCTCCAGCGGCACACCCGAAAACTTCAAGTGCACCGCCTCACGGATGTCGCCGTACATACCCAAGTTCAAGCCCGCCGTTTCCGCCAGCGATTGTAACACCGCCCCAAGCTCCCCGCCGTTACATTCCAGCGAGAACAAATCGCCGTCTCGTTCCACACGCACATTGACGCCTTCCCGCGAACCTCCGCGGCTCCCCGCGCCACCTGCCTGCAAAGCGCCCAACGCACCTGCAGCGTCAACACGGAGGCATTCCCCCTCACGCCAGACCCGAAATCCATTGGCTTTCATCAACGCACGAAACGCAGCCTCCGCGTCCATATCCCGCAACTCGCCGGTCACCACCCCTGACAACCCAGGGCTCGCCAGAATGTTCAGCCCCGAATTCAAGGCGAACTCTCGGACAAAATCCCCCACAGGTTTATCCCGAGCGGAGACATTCACCCGCCCATTCTTGATGGAAAAATCATGCACCCCGCGGTCCACGGCCCGCCGGATATGAAACACTCGCCCCTCCTGAACCACGGTCAACCCGTTGGCCCCACATAGGGCAGACACGCCTTCCAGCAAGCCCACACCCTCTAAGTGAAAAGTTACCTTCAGGTTCAACCCCTCATCCACAAGAATCGGCGTGTCATAAGCCAACGAAATCGCCCGCGCCACATCCACAATCGGCGTTTCCACAAAATCCAAGACGATACCCTTCGACGGGTATCCATTCGCCGCAAGCACTGCCAGCAGCACAATAAAAATCTGTTTCAAGAGAGGCCCTAAAACCCGCAAAAGTTCATATAAAAAAACTCTGGGAATAGACAAAAGTCTAAACTGGCAACGCATCTAATTTAGGATGGTCCGCTCAATATAATAACAAGGACCCCGCAAAACAACCCCGCCAGTAATTTTGCAAACAACTGTTGACACGGACGAGGTCATGCCCCTGTAAAATGTATATTGAGTTCCATGAATTCCGCCCTACAGGAAACATTCTTCGCGCTTTTGCGTTTAGCCCTCAGCATCCCTCAGGGCGGGGCGGAAACATCCACATTACAAACAAATTGCGATGAAGCGCAATTTCAAGGTAGCTCGCAATTTCAAGGCATTCAGCGGGATGAATGGCAGGAGTTGTATCGTGAGGCGGCTCGCCAGAGTGTTGTTGGCATCCTGCGGGTAGCCATCGCGAAGCTCCCTACAGAGCAGCAACCTCCCAAAGATATTCTTGATGATTGGACCAGCGAGGCTTTCTACATTCATCAAGACAACCTCCTGATGAATCAGGTCTGCGGGAGAGTCACCCAGATGTTCAGCCAGCGGGGGCTCCACCCTGTCATTTTGAAGGGGCAAGCAAATGCCCATCTCTATCCCGACGTACATTCCCGACAGGCCGGGGATATTGACGTTTTCGTCGAGGGTGGAAAGCGGTCAACCTTACGCACCCTTCGGGAAATGAAACTTCTAGACAAAGCGGATATATACCAGCATCACGTCACGCTGAATTCTTCCCTCTTTGACAATATCACTCTGGAAATTCACTTCAAGTCCATCAGCGGTTGCCCCATCGGGAAAGGCGGCGCCCTGCGGAAATATCTGGATAGGACAGCCCCCGCAGAATCCCGCTGGTACGAGCCCGCGCACTTCAATGAACCATCCATAAAATTCTCGTTGCTCATGCAGCTGGCACATTTGCAGAAACACTTCATCGGGGACGGAATCGGGTTGCGACAGCTGGCGGATTATCACCAGCTATTGCAGCATAGTACGTCACAAACCCGCCAGGAAGTTTCCGCACTGCTGGGCGTTTTCGGCCTTACAAAAACCGCGGGCGCCGTCATGTGGATTATGGAATACACGTTCCATCTGGACAAAGACCGTATGCTCTGCAAGCCCGACGCCTACTGGGGTAAGGAACTGCTGGACGCCGCCATCGAGGGCGGTAACTTCGGGAAGTATAGCCCGATCAAAACCGCTGCACTCCCCCGCTATTGGCTGCACAAACGCAAGAGGTTCCTGCATTTACTGCGCTTCAATCCGTCGGAAGCCCTCTGGCGCGAAATCCGCACCTGGCTGGATTTTTTCCGCTATCTCCCGCGGAGAATCAAGCAGCGCCGCCTCTCCCTGCGAAACACACTTACTTATACTTCGCGACAAGAGAATCCAATCGAGCTGTCAGCTGGGCCGCGCCTCTTTCGTTGAGATGATCGCGATTGACGGCCATATCATCGCTATAGTCATGATCGCCGCCCTTATATTCGTCCATCAGGATAAAATTCTCATATTCCAGCGACAGCCCCGCCAGTTCATTCACGAGGGAGTCCGCCTGACTCCGGCGAGGACCGTACTTGCCGTAGGCTCCTGTCAGCTTATATCCGGGACTCTGCGGGAATATAACGCCAATCACCCGTACGTCATGCGCTTGCGCCATCGCGATGATTCTGCGCAAGGCTTCAAGATTCGTGCGATACAACTCAGGTTTCTTATCCAGCCAAGTACTGTCATAATCCACAGACGGATCCGTCTCCCAGGAACCATCCCCCTCCGCGAAGAACCCGCGGGCGCCCCGGAAGAGATTTCCGTACGACTCAAAGCCCGGCGCCGCCTGTGATTTCTCGTACATTCCCTCGGGATAACCGTCACGCCAGAAACCATGATTTTCGTCATAAACATATCCGGGATAAAGCTCGTACTCACTCAAGAAGAAATTGTCGTAGGAATCCGTCGGATCACGCCACCACATATCAATATCCAGAGACAGAACCACAAACTTTAAATTCTGCACATGGATCAGCACGTAATTTCTGAGCAAGTAATAGGTATCAAAAAGCGAGTTAGGAACATGGGACAAGTTGATGGCCATCAAGCTCGAATCCATCAGCATTGGGTTGACACCATCCAGAGATCTTGAGGAGCCCATCACCACAAGCTTACTTTGTTTGCAGTACTGCCAAAAAACTTCCATCTTGAAGCGAAGCATCATGGCACCTTCGCTGCCACCCGAGACATAATACATCCCGGCGCTATCCCTATCCAATTCTACCGCGACGGCAGTTGTATCCCCTACGCTGCTTGAGGAATTCGCCTCGCCGCTTGAGGAACTTTCCACGCTATCCGACGAAACTTCGACATCACTTGAAGAAGACTCAACGCTACTGGACGACAACTCAACTTCACTAGACGAAGACTCGACTTCACTGGATGACGATTCAACACTACTTGAAGAAGATTCCACAGCGGTTGTATCTCCAAGCCATGTGGCGTCGGGGATCGCACCAAACGCAACTCGAAACCCTACGTAATCTGCATATGTCGAAGACGTAACCGTATAAATATCCGTGCGGCTAGTCAAGCTCATGGCCGCAGGTCTATTCCGGTAATTTCCGCCCTTCAGAATACGCTCTCCAAAGCCGATGGCTTCCGCAGGTCCCACGAAGTTTACCACCGTAGTGTCAGAGAGTTTATGGGACCAGTCGTTCACCCATTCAGCCACATTCCCCGCCATATCGCAAAGCCCGGCGGCATCAACATCCCCACGCGAACCCGAGGCTTCCTTACGCAAGGCAGAAGCGTCCTTACGCAAACCAGACGCACTAGCATAAGAGCAAACTTCATGAGCTTCATAATCTGAGTTATCAGCGTTCCATGATTTCTGCGGATCAAAATAATCACTAGCGGCAAAGACCCACTCGGCCTCCGTGGGCAATCGATATCCCTCGACCGTCAGATGGAATCGGAAATTTTCCAGCCCCAGCGCATGGCCCGCCCCGTCGCGGAATACGCCGCTGTAGGTGTAAACCGTGTCAAAGCCTTCCTGCAGGCTCAATTCATTGGCATACAGCACCGCGTCATAAAACGTCATGCCAGTCGCAGGGAGTTCACCGCAATCCAGCCCAAATTCAGCGCAGGTCACTTCGTGCCGACCCACATAAAAATTGTAGGTGAATTCCGCCGTCACGTTGGAAGCAAGTTGCGCGCTCTTCCCGCGGGCTTTCATCAGCACCATCTGCTCCGGCAAATTCTTGCCGTCATCAGGTGCGACGCTATCCCCATCATCATGGGAACATCCCGCCAACGCAATCAACGCAATAAAGCCAAGGAATAAAAAATTCATCGAACTCGGCCCTTCACGTCGAAGGTGCGGCCCTTCAGGATTTGCTTAATGCGGGAAAGGGCAGCCTTGCGAATCCCATCCGGATCCACGGGAGTTTCCGTCTTCAAATCCGCGGGCTTGATAATACGCCACTTCTGGTTCCATTCCCAGGAATCATTCCAGTCCTGCACAACGCGAGTCCCGTCGGATGTGGAGCGCAGATAATGTCCGCTGTGGAGCATCTTCAGGCGGTACTGATTGCTAAACTGATTTTCGAAAACCACCTTCTGGTGGTTCTTTCCATTCCAGCTGTAAACGCCTACGGTGGTGCCCGCGTCAGTGGTTTCGTTGGGCATTTCCAGGGTCATTTCGCCAAAGTCCACTCGGAAGGTGTTGCCGCTGGTTTGCGTCATCACCGCCAAGGCGCCCGGGTCATTGCAATCGCCAAGATACATGCGCTTGTCATCGCCGGGTAGCATGCAGGTTCCGAAGGCTTCGTTCTGCAAAAGCACGGTGTCGGGCTTCACAGGCTTCGCCTGCCAAACGCGAATCCAGTCTGCCTCAAAATACGCCGGGTTGTCCGCAGTCACTTCAATGTCATCGCCGGCCCACCCGCCAATAGCAAGGTTCACAATAATGTATTGGGCCGTCAGCTGTTTCAGTTCCGTGGGGCGATTATAGCTGGCGAATTTCTTGTCGTCGAAATAAAAATTCAGGTTGTTCTGATCCCACTCCACCGCGTACGTGTGGAAGTCTGCGGAGCGGTCCACGTCATCATCCTTATGCCCACCGAAGGACGCCTCGTGATCCCAGGCGGAACCGTGGGAATTGTACCAGTCGGTTGTGGTGTAATGCAAATAGTAATGATGTTGCTTTCGGGATGCAGGAATTTCCAGAATGTCGATTTCGGGAGGCCAGCCGTCCTGTAGGGTCCAGAACGCGGGCCATGTGCCCTTGTGTTTCGGGGCCTTGAAGCGCCCCTCGATGTAGCCGTACTTCACCTCGAAATGGCCGCGGGTGTCAATGGCGGCGCTGGTGTAATCTACAGGAATTTCCTTCCCGCTGAATTTTGCGGTGGCGGGCGCATCGGGATGTTTCTTGGCCTCGCCCTTCAGCTTCAGCAGGCCATCTGCCACAATCACGTTGGCCGCATCGCAGTAAGCCCGATGGTTATGCGTGTGCCCCCAGTTGTACGTCGGATTCCACTTGCTCGTGTCCAGCGAAGTCCCGTCGAAATTATCCTCGAAAACAAGATCCCACCCGCCGAAATTCGCCGGCGGATCCGCCCATGCAATATTCGCGACGCAAGCGATGCCCGCGACGAACAAACCCGCGCCACGCTTCAAACCCGCGCCCAGCTTCGCCGCCTCACGCAGCTTCGCCGACGCAAACCCGAAAAAATCACCCTTCATAAGAACCTCACCGGACTCATCCCGCGATTAAATTCATCCCACCGCCTTAAAGATATATTCTTGCGACCCATTTTCGCAAATCCGCGCAGCCATTTGGGCTAATCCGCGCGGCCAAGCCACCGTTTTAATGGTCATTCCGCCGATTTTCAAGTGGCATTTTCGTAAAATCGTAGTGCAAAAGGGTATTTTTCAAGCAATCCGCACTACAATTTTTGAACAAAATAATACAATTTTCACACCCACGCCCCCCAAAGCTAGTGCAAAACATCGCCATTCCCCGAATTCGCACTAACTCGGCCACTAAATCCACCCCAAAACCGGCCTTTTTCTACATACAAACTAAAAATCCTAGTGCAAATCGGCGCCATTTCCCCCATTTGCACTAGCAAATCGCCAAAACGCCCCCTCGCGACGCACCTGAGCCCCCTGCGGCACCCCCCCCGGCAATACAAAACGCCCCCCGCGGCACCCCTCGGCCACCGCGGCCCCACTCCTTTTTCTATCTTTCCGCCCATAAAAATTTATAGGGATAATAACACCATGGAATCTCGTTATAATTCTTCTGAAGTGGAAGCCCGCTGGCACCAGACCTGGGCTGACAAAAATAGTTTTGCACCTAGCGGTAAGGGCGAACCGTTCTCTGTCGTCATTCCGCCTCCTAACGTAACTGGCGCCCTGCACTTGGGCCACGCTCTCAACGACACCCTCCAGGATATCCTCGTCCGTTACCGCCGTAAGACCGGCCGCGACACTTTGTGGATCCCGGGCACCGACCACGCTGGCATCGCAACTCAGGCTGTGGTTGAAAAGCGCCTGTTCCAGGACGAACACAAGACCCGTCACGACATTGGCCGCGACGCTCTGGTGGAACGCATCTGGAAATGGAAGGAAGAATACGAAGCTCGCATCACCAAGCAGCTGAAGAGCCTTGGCGTGAGCTGCGACTGGAGCCGTCAGCGCTTCACTCTGGACCCCATCTGTGCAAAGGCTGTGCGTCACGCCTTCTTCAACCTGTTCAAGAAGGGTCTGATCTACCGCGGCAAGCGCCTGGTGAACTGGGATACCAAGCTCCAGACTGCAGTTGCAGATGACGAAATCTACTACGAACACGTGAAGGGCCACTTCTGGACCTTCAAGTATCCTTTGGCCGACGGTTCGGGCTTTATTCCCGTTTCTACTACCCGTCCCGAAACCATCATGGGCGATACCGCTCTTGCCGTGCACCCCAGCGACGAACGCTATGCACAGTTCATCGGCAAGACTCTGAAGGTTCCTTTCGTCGACCGTGAAATCCCCGTCATTGCCGACGCCATTCTCGTGGACAAGGACTTCGGTACCGGTTCCGTGAAGGTGACCCCGGCTCATGACCCCAACGACTATGCAACTGGTCTCCGTCACAAGCTCCCCATGATCAACATCATGAACGACGACGGCACCCTCAATGAAAACGCAGGCAAGTTCCAGGGCATGAAGGGCCAGGCTGCTCGCGACGCCGTTGTTGCCGGCCTCGAAGAACTGGGCCTCCTCATTAAGGTGGAAGACCACGAAATGGACGTGGGCCATTCTGACCGTTCCAAGACCGTTATTGAACCGTACCTCAGCGACCAGTGGTTCGTGAAGATGGACGTTCTTGCCGAAAACGCAATGAACGCTGTGAAGTCCGGCGAAATCAAGATTATTCCGGAACGCTACGCCAACAAGTACTTGGATTGGCTTGGCGAAAAGCGCGACTGGTGCATTAGCCGCCAGCTCTGGTGGGGCCACCGCATTCCTATCTGGCACACCGACGCTACCGAAGAAGAACTGAAGGCCGTGTTCGGCAACCGCGAAGACATCTTCTTCTACAAGGCCGAAAACGGCGGCTACCTGGTTTGCTCTCAGGAAGAAAACCTGAAGGAAGATGCAGTTCCGGGCCACGTTCTCAAGCAGGAAGACGACGTTCTGGATACCTGGTTCTCCAGTGGTCTTTGGCCCCACTCTACCATGGGTTGGCCCGAAAACACCGACACTCTTAAGAAGTACTACCCCACTTCCGTGCTGGTGACCAGCCGCGACATCATCACCCTCTGGGTGGCTCGCATGGTGCTGTTCAGCCAGGAAAACATGGGTACTATCCCGTTCCATACTGTTTACATCCACCCGAAGATTTTGGACGGCAATGGCATGACCATGAGTAAGTCCAAGGGTAACGGCGTGGACCCCATGGACATCGAACGTAAGTACGGCACCGACGCTCTGCGTTTCGTGATGGCTAGCCTCTGCACCGACAACCAAGACGTTCGTCTGCCGGTGAAGAAGGAAAAGCAGGAAGACGGTACCGAAATCAACACTTCTGAAAAGTTCGAAATCGGTCGTAACTTCTCCAACAAGATCTGGAACGCATGCCGCTTCCTTTATCCGCAGCTGGAACAGGCTGGCGCTCTCACCGCAGAGCTCCCCATGGACAAGGCACTCTTCACTCTCGAAGACAAGTGGATCCTTTCCCGCCTGCAGACCACCATCAAGGATGCAACCCGCATGCTGGAAGAATACCACTTCGCAGAACTTGCCGGTTTCCTCTACCGCTTCGTGTGGGATGACGTTTGCAGCCAGTACCTGGAAATCAAGAAGGCAGTGATCAACCGCGAAACTCTCGACGCCGAAAAGAAGAACGCCATGGCAATCCTCAGCTACGTGCTGAAGAACGTCCTTGACCTTCTCCACCCGGTAATGCCCTTCATTACCGAAGAGCTGAACAGCATCCTGTTCCAGGGTTCCGAAATGGTGATTAGCCGCCCCTGGCCCACCGCCGATGAATCTCTCATCAACAAGGACATCGAAGCCGCCTTCGACCAGGCATTCGCCGTGGTGGAAGCAGTCCGTGGAGTCCGTGGCCGCTACAGCGTTTCTCCGGCTACCAAGCTGAAGGCTGTCGTGAGCGTTGATGACGCAGCTACCGAAGCTTCCGTGAATGCATGCCTCGCCATCATTACCGAACTGGGTGGCATCGAAAGCATTACCGTTGGCGTCAAGGCAGACAAGCCCAAGTTCAGCGCATCCGCCGTTGTTCCTGGTGGCGAACTCTTCATTCCGCTGGAAGGTATCCTTGACCCGGCTGCAGAAATTGCACGCCTCGAAAAGGAAATCGAAAAGGCCAAGAGCTTCGCAGCAAGCATCGAAAAGAAACTCTCCAACGAGAAGTTCGTTTCTGGCGCTCCCGAAGCAGTCGTGAACGCTGAACGCACCAAGCTTGCGACCCAGCTGGATATCGTAGCCAAGAATGAAAAGGCACTCGAAGAACTGAAGTAACCCTTCAATTCGTCATCCCCGGCTTGACCGGGGATCTAGCAGTCCAACATTCAAAAAGAGGACGTCCATCAGGACGTCCTCTTTTTTGATCTCTCGACAAGCTCGAGATGACTTATTGTTTCAGCAGTAACTTGTTGTTTTCCATAATTCCGTCGTTGTCAAACTTGACGGTGGGATTCTTGCCGGACTTGTACGCTTCTTCGTTTTCGTAGATGGATAGAGCTACGGTCACTCCCGGCTGGGCAGCAACATCGGCAACACCACCGGCAATCTTATTGGTAAAGGAGAATTCCTTTACATCTTCATCCTTGAAAGTTCCCTTAGGAATGTAGACGGTCTTGCCCAGCTGTTCCAAAACAACCCCTGCGGAATCCACCAGCTCCGCCACTATATAAACGTCAAAGAAGCAAGGCGCCAGGCCCGTATTCTTCACCGTAATATTCAACGTAGTCGAGCCCCCGGCGACATCACCCGATGCATCCGAGCCAGCGGCGACATCCGATGCATTTCCGACAACAACAAGTTCAGCCTTAGAGATGGAGAAATTATAGCCCAGCACCTTGCTCAAGGAATCCGCATCTTCCTTATTATCCAAATAGAATTGATATCCCGCATAGTTATCCTGGTCCAGAACATAGTAGGTCATGTGAGACTTGTAGACAACTTCCTTCCAGCGATCCACAGTCCATTTCAAATAACCGCCAGGGATGACGTTATCATAAGTCAGCATGATTTCGTAGGTGCTGATGTTCTCGCCAATAGTAGGCAGGCCCGCCTTATAGGCAATAGCCAGGGAATCTTCTCGCCAGGGCGTCCCAATTAAGCCATCATCACGCTTCGCAATGCCAAGTTCCATAGCTCGTTCAAAGGGTTCGCCCTTTCCATCGGAAGGCAACACCAGCAACGTTTTCTTGAACAGGGAAGCGTAGTATTCCAGCATATCGATCTGCACAGAATCCGAGGGCATCTGACTGCCATCAAAATGAGAAATGTGCCATTCGCCCCAGTTGCCAAATGCGCGGACGTCAATATATTCCAGGCGAGGGTCACCATCATACTTCGCCGCCAGAGCAGCCGCAAAATCCTTCGCCGCATGGATGTAAATAGGATCATCCCAGCGAGGCACCGCCAAAGTATACTCCACTCCCCCATCCGTCATTTTAGCGTAATCCTTTTTGGCGCCAGCCTCATAAACAAAAGACGGTGTCCAGTCGTAATCCGATTCCACTGTGTACTTATTCTTGCGGCCCATAGGCGACGCATAAGGGAACACGCGCAGGCCATAGCCCAAGCCATGCTCCGCATGGGCATTCAGCAACTTTTCAAAATCAGTCCAGTCGTAAACGCCCTTCGCCGGGTTCAACTTATTCCAACGCTGGTAACCACAGCCATGGGAAACCACATCCCAAGCCTTATTGTTCTTGGCCCCCGTAGGAGCGTAATCCCATTCTTCCGAAAACGCCCAGGTACCCTCAATAGTGACGCAGAAACCCTTGTGGGGATTGGTAAAGGGTCCTTTAAATGCTTTTAGAGAATAAGAAACCTTTGTCGTATCAGTATTTACAACAGAATCCAATGCTGGATTTGCACTTGAGGATGAGGGCGGCGTATAACCACACTCGGGAACCTCGGCGAGACAAACAGGAAGAGAACTGCTAGCAGGAATCGTTTCCTCAGAAGAAGAAATCAGCACCTCCGAAGAGGAGCTCTCTGCTTCAGAAGAATTCAATGTATCGTCGCCACAGCCACAAATCATCGTGGCTACAGCAACCAACATGCCCCATAAAGAAAACTTCTTCATTTTACATCCTTATTCAAAACCCAGCAACGTCAAACCATCATCCATTACAGGCTTAATGCTTATTGAAATAATCAACGATATTCATCGGAGTATGTTCAGACTCAATAACGCCTTTTCGAATCCTCTCATTTTGAACCATTATGCAAGAGCCTTTTTAAGGAGTTCCTCTTCATGGCGTCTTTCTTCGTTGGATTCTATTACGGCCTTAATTTCGGATTCATCCTTTTTCAGGGCTTTCATCATATCTTCCAATCTAATAGGAATTGAGGATCCGTGAGGATTCTTCCATTCAGGGAGGGCGTGCATATAGTTATTGATAAGATCCCAAACATCACGTTTCCCAAATTCCTCAACTACACTTTCAATCACTTTCATTTCAGCTCTAGAAAGCATACGTTCATTCACTAACGTATTTTCAGAGGCTACATTAATATTATAGCCCGTCGTCGCGAAACACTTGTCCCATGCATCTTGAAGATTCGGAGCGCATTCTCCATGGATAAGGTTTAAAAGCCTAGAAAGAACAGGTCCCTGATCCATCGATACGAAACTGTCATTTGAAATCGTTTCGTCATACAAATCCAGGAACTTACGGTCCGAAAGGTACATCAATTTGATGAGCATAATATACTGAAGGGAGTCAGAGCCCATCACCCTCATTACATAGGCTGCGAAGCCAATTAATTTGTTAATATCAAAGGACATAGAGACCTCCCTCTTTGCTCTATTTCCAAATATATAAATACTCACGTTATTAGGCGATTTCTAATCGCTAACGCATAATGTTGAACTTTTTCAAAAGATACTCATTTGGTGTTAGGTAGTCAAGCCTTTTTCTTGGTCTATTGTTCAGATTGTTCTCGATCCATCGGATATAGCGTTCATCGACATCTTCAATCTGATTATTCCGGAGCGGCGGAGCCGCCAGTCCGGAGAAGTGAGAGCCACTAGTCCGGTCTGACGGAGCCACCTGTTTTAGGGTTATTGTGCTTCAGAAGGGTTCAACCCATACACTTCTCGCATGGATTTGTCAACGGACTTGTCGACGTACTCGATGTTTATCTTGTAGGAGTCGAAGGATATCCGGTCCATTATAGCATCCGCAAGCGTACTTTCACCTTCGCATATCTGGTCATACCAGTCCTTCTCCTCGAACTGCGAACAGAATATGGTCGAAGACTTCCTGCGTCTCTTGTGGATTACCTCCAGGAGCAACCTAGCCTCGTTTTCCCGCAACTTGAACAGGAGCCATTCATCGATGATTAGGAGCGTGGGCTTGGTGTATTTCTGCAGGGCGTTTTCAAGCGTATGCCGATCCTCCGCGGCCGACAGGTCTATCAGAAGGTCGGGCAACCTAGTGAACTTTACGGAATAGAACCGCTTGCAGGCCTCCATCCCGAAGGCACATGCGAGATATGTCTTCCCGCTGCCTGTTGCTCCAGTGATGAAGATGTTCCTGTACTGGGATATGTATTCACAGCTGGCCAGTTTCTGGATGAGTGCCTTGTTCAGCTTGCGTCCGGAGTGATAGTCCAGCGCGGCTATGCTGGCGTCATTCTGTTCCAGTTCGGCTCTCTTTACCAGGCGCTCCAGGGCGTGGCTCTTGCGGCTGGCGTATTCGGCATCGACCAGCATGCCGAAGCGCTCCTCGAAGGGGATTCCCGCCATGTTCGGGTCCTTTTGCTGGTTGACGAACATGTCCGACATGGTGGTCATGCGCATCTCTATCAACTTGTCGATTGTACTGCTATTGTTCACTTGTTTCCTCCGTAGTTTCTCGCTCCGCGGGTGATTCCTCGACGAGACTCTTTTTCCCCGTCAGGTTTTGCCTGCTGCCTGTCACTTCCGCCCAGCAGCAGATCCCGGATATTCTTGTAGCTTGGTCTGCTTGTGTATCGTAGAACCCTCTCACAGGCCCACTCAAGCATGGCGTTGCCGTGACGCTTGCCCAGTTTCAGTACCCCCATGCAGGATCTGTAGGACTGCTGTTCAGCGTAGCTTCCCGACAGCAGGGCGTTTATCACGGCGGCTGTATTTTCACCCACCCCGGTGGCCCAGCGGCGGAACCGTTCTCCGTCCCATTCCAGGTATCCCTGGTGGCTGTCTGGCATATGGGATTTTACCGTGGAGTATTGGCTCGGCCTTCCGTGAAGCCTTGCGTGGCTGGCGATTCGTTCATGCTCGTAATACACCTCCACCGTGGAGTCGGTCAACCGTGACTCCACCTGCTTTTTTATATACTGATAGGGGACGGAGTAGTACATGCCATCCAGGACGATGTGGTAGTTGAACTGGACGGTGGATGTCTTCCATTCCGCAACCTCGAAGGGTGTGGCGGGCAGGGGCCTTAGCTGCGGACGCTCCTCGTTCTCGAAGATCTCCTGCCTGCTGCATTCCTTCTTCTGGAAGGGTCTCGCATTGAACTGGTCAAGACGGTTCCTTATGGCAGCATTGAGTTCCGCAAGCGAGAAGAACTCCTCGTTACGGAGGGCTGCTGTTATCCATGAGGATATCTTGCCCACGTTCCCCTCTACGCTGGCCTTGTCCTTCGGGTGTCTCACCCTTGCCGGGACTACCGCTGTGCCATAGTGTTCCGCCATCTCGCCATAGGTCCGGTTCAGAGCGGCCGTGTACCAGTCGCTTCGCGCGTGATTCACTGCCGTAGTGCAGTTGTCAGGAACGAGCATCGTCGTTACTCCTCCGAAGAACTCGTACATGTGCACATGCGCCCTGATCCAGTTTCTGGTCTTTTCGTCAAGGAACGCCTCCACGTAGGTGTACTGGCTGTACGGAAGCGTGGCGACGAACAGGTAGGCGTTCAGGAGTTCTCCGGTGTCGGGGTCTATTATGTGGGCCGGATCGCCCGCCCAGTCCACTTCCACCATTTCTGCTGGACGGCGAGGGATGTGCATGGTTGCCCTGCGTTTTTGTTCCTCCTGCTGGATGTAGTAACAGAACTGGGAATACATCAGCGGTTCCCGGTTGCATAGCCTGCAGCTCTCGCAGTATTCCGTCCACAGGAGTTTCTTGGTGACCCCGTTGCGCATCAGCTCCTTGCGGATATATTCGAAGTCTATGGTATGGGCTGGCTCCGACGTTTTCCGATTCGGGAAGAGACGATTCTCTATCGTCGCGTCGTCCATCTGTTCGGCCGTTTTCCAGTCAATATTGTTCGCCGAAGCTGCCTGGGCGACGCGCTTCACCGTATTGCGGGATACCCCCGCATTCCTTGCGATATTTCGCTCGCTGAAGCCTAGATGCTTCAGCCGGAGTATTTCGCGATATTTGGTCATGAGACCTCCATGTAAAAAGTCCGCGACATTCATTGTCGTGGACATTCGCATTATAGAGTTTTCATGACATTTTGTGGATGGCTCTCAGCCTCCGGAAGGGTGGCTCCGTATTTTCCGGAATAGCGGCTCTCAAGTACCGGACTGGTGGCTCAAAGTATGCCGGAATAATCATTCAATCTTTGCACCCTTTGGAATAAATTGGCGAATCAGCCCGTTCATATTTTCATTCGCACCTCGCTCCCATGAATGATATGGATGCGCAAAATAGTACTTGATGCCAAGGGCCTTCGCCACGATTACGTGGTCCGCAAACTCCCTTCCGTTATCTGAAGTTATCGTCTTAAGCAACCCCTTGTACGGGAGAAGGGTTTCCACGATGGCAGCTGCAACCTCGTCAGAATTCTTGCTTCCGATTTTTCTAATCCAGCTTTGGTTCGTTGCCCTGTCGTTTATGGTGAGCAGCTTTCCCTTGTGATCCTTACCGATGACAAGGTCTACCTCAAGGTCACCGAAACGTTCCTTTTTATCAACGATCGCAGGTCGCTTGTCAATAGATACTAGGCCGACAATCCTTCCTCTGTAGTCGTTCTTACGACCCCTGGATGCGTATTTCTTGTTCTTGTGCCTTAGGCATTTGTAGAGGTCTCCGCCATGCCGCTTGTCCTCCCAGATGTGACGGTAGATGAGCTCCTCGCAAGGACATTTCAGGCCCATAAGCCTGCATCTCCAGCGAACCTGCTGTGGACTCATGAAACTACGGATACTTGCGTCAACAATTCTCCA